>NZ_JBEAAL010000025.1:0-116505 GCF_040066075.1 Neorhizobium phenanthreniclasticum | reverse complement strand
CAGGCCAGAAGCCGCAACGCCATCCATGACGCGCTCGCAACCATCCTCCAAACCGTTTCTCCAAAAGAATGCCAGAACTATTTCAACGAGGCCGGATATGAACGGATCTAAAATCATCCCGCTCTAGATCCGCACTCGAGAACTACTATGAAGCCTTCGGTCATGAGGCGGCCGTCTGGATCGAAATACCTCGAGGGCGCTATGTCACCCTGTTTACGAGATCGAGGCTCTCCATCGTGGACTCCTCGGGCGGCGGCAACCACGACATCGGCGAACCGCCGGTTGAACCCATCGGAGTCCCGAAGACCGCCGCCCCGGGGATACCTCGTCGTTCGAGGTTCTGGCCTGTGGTCGTATCGGCGGCGGCGATAGTCTGCGTGACGGCCGGCGTTGCCGCGGGCACCTGGCTCTACAGCCGTCCTGTCCTCACGCAACCTCCCACCGTCGGCGTCGCTGTCGGAGCCTTGGATCCGGAGCTCGACGGCGAGGCGAGCCTGACGCGCGACATGCTGCTGACCGCGCTCACCCAATTCCAGACCCTGACCGTCAGTGCTGAACCGATTGGACCTCACGCATCCAAGACCGATTACCATGTCGAGATAAGATACTATGCGGATGGCGAAGACCGGAACGTCTGGTGGCAGATCGTTGAAGGCAAGTCCGGGCATCTCCTGAAAGCAGGAGTCGAAAACGTTAAGGCCAATGGCAAGAGCCCGGTAGCAATGCGGGAGGATGTCGCGGCCACGCTGTCCGGGAAGCTGGCTGCAACGAAAGGTGTCATCACTTTGCTCGAGTTGCGGAAAACTTCCGATAGTGCCCTTGGGAACGTCTGCGTGCTACACGCCGAAGGCGCGCTGGAGGATGGCGATGCCCGCAAGATCGGACGCGCAGCGAAATGCCTTGAAAGAACGCTCAAACTGGATCCAAAGCATGCGGACGCCGCCGCGGCGCTTTCGGTGATCACGGCATTGAATGCGGATGAGCATTCGACCGCTCGTGCGGTTCAACTCGCCGAGGATGCAGTTGCCGTCGATCCGCTTTCCGACCGTGTGCAGATGGCCATGGCACGCGCTCAGGTCGCGGCGGGCAAGACGGACGGTGCGCTGATCTCCGCCAACCGCGCACTTGCCTTGAACCCACACAATCCCGACGTAGCCGCCACCCTGGCGAGCGTCCTGTTCAGCGCTGGTTACTGGGACGCCGCGAACGATATGGCGGCAGACGCCGGGCGTTCGCCAGACCTCGTTCCGCGCGAAGCGATTCTGGTGAAGGCACTGGACGCTTACCGGAGGGGCGACTGGTCGGACGCCTCCCTGTTGGCGGAGCAGGTCACGGGAGGAGGCGTCGCGGGCATGCTGAAGGCTGCGGCGCTCGGGCAACTCGGATCTCCCGAGGCCGCACAGCGGCTATCGGAAGTCCGTGCGGAGTTTCCCGACTTCGAGAGCACGTTCCGCGCCAGAATGGTGGCTCATCGGTATAGGCCCGACCTCGTCGCGTCTATCGAGGACGGTCTGCGCAAGGCGGGAGCACGCTTCCGGCTGAAGACGCTGGCCAGCGCCTACGCGCGGGAAGACTGATCGCTCAGCGACGTAAACGGGCCGGCCATTTACAGTTACATTTACCGTAACGTACTTGTGTTTTCACCGAAGCGCCGGATGCTGCCCCTGAAAGCATCCGGCAATCAGATACGGCACGACAAGCATATCCGAAAGGCATTTTTCTTGGGTTAGTCGCCCTTCTTCTGCTGCCGTTCAGCCAGAAAGCCGGAGCAGGTTCCTATCTGCTTGGCTTCAAGGGATCGGTTGATGCGATCTTGCCACCGGCTGAGGTCTTCCGTCCGACGGCACGACATGCCCGGCACGTGGACAGCTTGATGAGCGATGGTTGCTGCGTCGCGATATCCGGAAAGGAGGCCAGGAATGAGCAAGGACGACGACCCTTCTCGGCTTCAGCTGGCGCTGACCTGGACCGTCGTCGCGCTCGCGATCGTCCTGCTGCTCTTCGGCATTCTGCTGCATGGCTTTTCGGCGGAGGTTCACCAGCGATTTTGGAGCGATATCTTCGGTCGGCTTGGCGGCCCTATGACCTTCCGGTTCATCCTGCAGCCGGCAATGGCGCTGCTCGCCGCGCTGCCGGACGGTATCTCCGATGCGAGGCACGGTCATTCCTCCTTCTTCTGGACGAACTGGAGGGATCCGACAGTCCGGCACGGTCGCCTGCGCGAAGGGCTTATCTCGACGGCGCGCGTCCTGTTCCTCGGCATCGGTATGGACGTCATTTATCAGCTGAGAGAGTTCGACCGGTTTTATCCGGCCGAGGCCGTGGTGATGGCGCTGCTGCTCGCCCTCATTCCCTATTTCGTCTTCCGCTGGCTTGTCGAACTCATCGCCGGCCGGTGGTTCGCCCGCAAACCCACTTCTTGAAACATGTGAGCTACATGGCCAATCCGCCCAAAGCAATTCCCCAAAGGCCTGCGAAACTGCCGGAAAGCCCGGTGCCGCCCATCCCGAAAGTCGACGAGTCGAAATCGGACGTCGCCTCGGTACAATATTCCGCCTACCGGACCAACCTATCCAACCACCGGACCGGCCTGTCGGAACACCGTACCTCCCTCTCGGAATACAGGAGCGACCTTTCCACGTACCGCACCGACCTTTCGACGGATCGCACCAAAATGTCGATGCGCCGGACCGGCATGTCTTTCCAGCGTACGCGGATGAGCGCCGACCGCACGCTGATGTCTGTGATCCGCACGTCGCTGTCGTTGATCTCCTTCGGCTTCACCATCTTCCAATTCTTCGAGAGGATGCGCGATGCTGGCACCATCACGCATGCCGCAGCACCCCGCAATTTCGGCGTCACGCTGGTCCTTCTGGGCATAGTGCTGCTCGTCTGCGGCATCATCTACCATCTTCAGTTCATGTTGGGATTGCGCCACGAGCGGGAGGCAATGCGGCGGGATGGGCTCGTTCATGCCGAAAGCAAATTTCCCCCTTCGATAACGCTGATCACCGCGATCCTGCTGCTGATCATGGGAGTCGTCGTCATCCTCAGCATGGTGTTTCAGGCCGGGCCGTTCGGATAACCGCCCGAGGAAACAGCCGGCTGCCCGGTTCGAAGGAGGAAGAAGCAGCCGGTTCCTACGACCTGAAGCCGGTCATCCGCGCAAGCAGCTATCAACAAGCAGCTATCAAATAGGGAGTTAGCACTATGGCCAAGACAGACAAGCCAAACATTCTCGTTATCTTCGGCGATGACATAGGGATGTGGAACGTCGGCGTCTATGCCAACGGCATGATGGGCGATACGCCCAACATCGACCGCATCGGGCGCGAAGGCATTATCTTCACCGATCACTACGGCCAGGCGAGCTGTACGGCGGGCCGCGCAGCCTTCATCATGGGGCAGGTGCCGGTTCGCACCGGCATGACGACCATCGGTATTCCAGGCTCGCCGCGCGGCATCCAGAAGGAGGATCCGACACTTGCCGAGGTGCTGAAATCGCAAGGTTATGCGACCAGCCAATTCGGTAAAAACCACCTGGGCGACCGCAACGAGTTCCTGCCGACGGTGCACGGCTTCGACGAATGGTTTGGCAACCTTTACCATTTGAATGCGGAAGAAGAGCCTGAGCAGCTCGATTACCCGGGACAGAAGAAACCCGAATACACCAAGAAATACGGGCCGCGTGGCGTGCTGCATGCCTGGGCGACAGACGAGGACGATTCATCCACGGACCCCGTCTTCGGCCGCGTCGGCAAACAGAAGATCGAGAACACCGGCATGCTGACACGCGAGCGCATGGAAACCTTCGACAGCGAGGTGCTGGAGCAAACGTTGAACTGGCTGGATAGGAACGGCAAGGGCGATAAGCCTTTCTTCTGCTGGTTCAATACGACCGCAATCCACATCTGGTCGCACCCGCAAAAGAAGTACGTGCAGATGGCGGTGGACGAAGGACGCGCCGAAGAGGACGTCGTGCGTGCGAAAATGCTGGAACACGACGAACACATCGGCGCGCTCCTGCAGAAGCTCGAGGAACTCGGCGTCGCCGACAACACCATCGTCGTCTACACCACGGACAATGGCAACGAGCTCATGTTGTGGCCCGACGGTGGTTATGCGCCGTTCCGCGGAGAGAAGGGAACGACCTGGGAAGGAGGGCTGCGGGTGCCATGCATGGTGCGCTGGCCGGAAAAAATACCCGCCCATTCCATATCCAACGGCATTCAGAGCCACGAGGACCTGTTTGTGACCCTCGCAGCGGCAGCCGGCTTGCCTGACCTCAAGGACAAGCTGCTCAAGGGGCACGAGATGAACGGTGCGACCTACAAGGTCCATCTGGACGGTTACAACAACCTCGACCACTGGACCGGCGCCTCTAAGAAGTCCGCCCGGCGCGAATTCTTCTACTACGACGAGACGGACCTGATGGCCGTCCGCGTAGACGCCTGGAAGATGCATATCGGCCTCAAATCGGAGGGCAGTTGGTGGAATGACAAGTATTATCCAAGCGTTCCATATCTCTTCAACCTGCTGATGGATCCCATGGAGAAGATCGATCCGGAGTCCCACGAATGGGGTTATGCGGGCCGCAAGTTCTTCGCCCAGAAGATGTGGGCGCCGACCGCCGGCCAGTCGTTCATCGGTGAGCATTTGAAGAGCCTGAAGGACTATCCGCCCCGGCAGGGCGCCGACACGCTCAGCCTTCACAAGGCCCTCGAAGCGGCGATGGCAAAGATGGAAGCTGCCAGAACGTCAAACAATTAGAGACCTTACCGCGGTCTTCCGGTCGCGACCGGAGGACCGCAACAGGAGGAAGATTCATGGCCAAGTCACCGAAGAACGGAAAGCCGAATATTCTCGTCATATGGGGCGACGATATCGGCATCTCCATGTTTACCGACAGCTATGGCGAGCAGTCCTGCACCGCCGGCCGGTCAGCCTTCATCACGGGCCAGAGCGTCTACCGTACCGGCCTTTCCAAGGTCGGGCTTCCCGGCGCACCCATCGGCATGTCCGACAAGCTCGTCACGATCGCGGCGCTTCTCAAGGAGCAAGGCTATGCGACGGGACAGTTCGGCAAGAACCACCTGGGCGACCTCAACCACATGCTGCCTACCAATCACGGCTTCGACGAGTTCTTCGGCAACCTCTATCACCTTAATGCCGAGGAGGAGCCGGAGATGGAGGACTATCCATCGCCGAAGGATTTTCCGAACTTTCGCGACAAGTTTGGGCCCCGCGGCGTCCTCCACACCTTCGCGACCGATGAGGACGATCCGACCAAGCACGAGCGCTGGGGCCGGGTCGGCAAGCAGAAGATCGAGGATACGGGACCGCTCAACCGAAAGCGCATGGAGACCTGCGACGACGACTTCGTAGCGGCCGCTCAGGACTTCATCCGTCGGCAGGAGGAGGCCGGCAAGCCTTGGTTCGTATGGCTCAATACCACGCACATGCATCTCTACACCCATACCAAGCCGGAGAGCCGGGGCCAGGCCGGGCGCTGGCAGTCCGGCTACCACGACACGATGATCGACCACGACAAGAATGTCGGCCAGATGCTCGATTTCCTCGACGAGATGGGCATCGCCGAAAATACCTTCCTGCAATACTCAACTGACAACGGTCCGCACCGCAATTCCTGGCCTGATGGCGGCACGACGCCCTTCCGCAGCGAGAAGAACACCAACTGGGAAGGCGCCTTCCGTGTGCCGATGCTGGTGCGCTGGCCCGGGAAGATCGAGGCCGGCTCGATCAGCAACGAAATCGTGCAGCACCACGACTGGCTGCCGACGTTTCTGGCGATAGCCGGCGCCCCTGACGTGGTGGACAAGCTGAAGAAGGGCTATCAGGCAATCGGGCGAACCTACAAAAACCATATCGACGGCTATAACCTGCTGCCCTACCTCACCGGCGAGCAAGAGAAAAGCCCGCGAAATTTCTACTTCTACTTCAGCGATGACGGCGATGTGCTGGCGATCCGCATGGACAACTGGAAGATCACGTTCATGGAGCAGCGCACGGCGGGCAAGCTTGCTGTCTGGCGGGACCCGTTCACGCGACTGAGGGCACCGGTCATCTACAACCTGCGCACCGATCCATACGAGTTCGCGACCGTCACATCCAACACCTACGACGACTGGATGATGCAGCACGCCTACCTCATCTACGCGGTGCAGGCTGTGGCGGGGAAGTTCGCGGAGACCTTCAGGGAATTTCCGGCCGTACAGAAGCCGAACAGCTTCACTATCGACGACGCGATGTCAAAGATGAGCGAGGCGGCAGGCGGCGACTGATGCCGTGTGCGGGCGGCGAGCAGTCGCCGCCCCTTTTCGAGGGAGCCAGGTGGCATGAAGGAATGGCTGATCGCCGTGACGGAGAACGGGATCGTCATCATCGACTGGATGGCGCTTGTCATCGTGCTGATCGGGACGGCAGAGGCATTCTTCGTCGGGCTGCGCGCGATGCTCAGCTCGCCCTCCGGTCATGAGCGGCGCGACATCTGGCTGCGTTACGCGCGCTGGCTGGTGGCGGCGCTCACCTTCCAGCTCGCAGCGGATATCATCGAAACATCGATCACAACGGATTGGGAGGCGGTGGGACGCATCGCAGCCGTCGCAGTGATCCGCACCTTCCTCAATTATTTCCTCGAACGGGATCTGGCGGAGGTCAGGGAACGCCAGAGCAAAGTTCTGAGTGCGCCATTGTCGAGCGTCCCGAGGGAGGAATAGCAATGTTTCGCCATGGCTCCGTTCTCTCTATGACGCCTTTCGCTGCCTTTGCCGAGTGGCCGGCGTCCGCGCTCGGCGACGTGAACTGCAGTGATTTCCTTCTTCCGTCTGGTGTATCGTCGTCACGATCAGACGGTGGGGGACAGATGTGACCGCGAGTTGCCGCTTCGAGCCGGATCGGGCATCCGGTCCCGGAAGGTGGCATTCGGACGCAACTTAACGGCATTCGAAGAAGGGAGCAGCGTCAACGGCAACATCAGACGGGGTATTGGGGATGGTCAGCGACCGGCCATACGACCTCAAGATCGAATCGGGAATTCCGCATGTGAACTTCTGAGAGGGGAAGAGGAATATGCCTGCACCGAAAGCGTACATGCTGGCAGCATCCGCAGTGGTTGCCGCCTCCTTTCTTTGTTTGGACAAGGCGAGAGCCACTGAGGCCGTTGCCGGCCGCTACATCCCGGGAGCGTTCGCCGGCCCAGGGGCGGGCATTGTACCGCCGACGCCCGGTTTCTATTGGGCAGTGTCAAACATTTACTACCATGGCGAAGCGGGTAGTGACGTGCCCTTTGGGGGGAGTTCGATCGCGGTCGGTCTTGAGGCCGATATCTGGGCGACAATTTTCGGCGGATTGTACGTCCCCGACTGGGATCTTCCCGGAAACTGGACCTATGGATTTCAGGCGGCGATCCCCGTGGGCTGGACCGGAGCTACAGCAACCGTCGGACCCTTCGACGCCGACGACGAGGTGGCGGGATTGGGCGACATTGCGTTTGCACCTATCATGCTTGGCTGGCACAACGATGCGCTCAACACGTTCTTCTCCACCTCCTTGACGATAACCGCCCCGACCGGCACGTGGGAGGAGGGAGAACTGGCCTTTGTCGGCCTCAATTATTGGACTTTTACTCCAGCAATCGGATTCACGCGCCTCGTTCCCGAGCATGGCCTGGACTTTTCTGCGAAGCTCGGCATCGACATCAACACCGAAAATCAGGACACCGATTATTACAGCGGTCGGACCGTATCTTTCCTATAAGGCGAAGCTGAGCGAAGAGACGGAAGTGAGTTTGTCCCTCAAATGGCTGCACGAGGTGGAAGTGGAAAACCGCATGAAAGGTGATGCGATCTTCCTGGACATCAGCGGGAAATTCTGACCGGCTGGCGCATAACGGTAGCTCGGGTTCATCGGTCGAGGCCGTTCATGTCTCCTTGGGTGCCGGGCTATGAAGCAGACCCTTGTGCCCGTGCCACGTCTGATGTTCCGCCCTCGAGATGTTCCGGTATCTCGCGAAAGATCGCTCCGGATGCTCGTTCGATCAGCTTTGGGGCGAAGCGTTCACGCCCTCCGCCGCCGCCGTCTGGATTTGCTGCGAGCGAAGCGCCATCGCCGCCGCCGCGCCGTCTTTTTCTTCGCCGCCGACCTGTACCATGGGGTGCGCGAAGCTGATGCCGTTCTGCTGGAATGCCTCCCTGATCATCGCGTAAGCCCGCCGTCGGATCATGGACTGGAACTGGCTCGGCTTCAGCATCATGCCGAAGCTCAAGTCTATCCCGTAGTCGCCGAACTTCTCGACCCCCTTCATCTTGAGGGTTTCGATGATGAGAGGCTCGAATTCCGGGTCCTTCTGAAGTTCCTTACCGACCGCCTTGGTAAGTTTCTTCACCTGCGCGACGTCGGTGTCGTAGGCAACCGAGATTATGAATTTCACAACCGCCCAATCTCGGCTCATGTTCTGGACGGCGCCGAGTTCGCCGAAGGGTACGGTATAGACCGGACCCCGGTGATGGCGCAGCCGCACGGAGCGCAGGCTGAATCCTTCCACGGTCCCCTTGTAGCTACTGGCCTGGATGTATTCGCCGACCCGGAAAGCATCATCGAGCATATAGAAAATGCCACTGATGACATCCTTGACGAGCGTCTGGGAACCGAATCCCAGCGCCACGCCGAAAACGCCTGCACCCGCCAACAGCGGGCCGATCTCGACTCCGAGTTCCGACAACACTATCAGTCCAGTCATGACGATGACCATGGCCGCAAGAGCGTGCCGGAAGATCGGCAGAAGTGTACGAAACCTGGCGCGTCGCGCGGCCTCTGCCGGCGACATGCCACCGCTCTGCTCCGCGGCTGCCATGCTCCTATCGATCCAGGTCTTCGCGATCTGCCAGGCGAGATCGGCAATGAGAAGCACAACGACGCTTTTCAACAAGCCGTAGAAGATCGCCGCAACCGTAGGATTCATGTGGCCGAGCGAGTCCGGATTGAACTGCCAGACCAGCGCCAGCCAACCGAGGGCGGCCGCCACTGCGAGTGCTCGCGCGCCTCGGACAATCAGAACCCCCCGCAGACTATGGGGGTCGGCTGGGGATAAGGATGCGGCTGCGCGTCCAACCGCCCTCAGAGCCTCCGGCAGCAGGAGCGCGTATAAGCTCAACCAGAACAAGCCCTTGAGATCGAGGCACCAGAACATCCATACGATTACGAGGAACGCCGTGAGCAGTATTTTGCGGGAAACCGGAATGTGCCGGCTCGACCATACGGCCTCGGATGCGAGAACAAGCACGAGTACGGAAAAACCTAGAGAAACGGCATCCGAAACAGCCGGATCCACGCCGGTATAGCCGCCGGCCAATACGGTTGCCATCGCGAATGCCGCGATGCCCAGGATGATGTGCGCCCGCACCCGCGATGCCGGCTGCTCGACCAAGGCGAGCGCGATCAGCACGGAACCGACGCGGTAAAGGACGAAGGCCGAGATATAGGCCAACAGGACAACGCGTACGAGCGGCGGCCAGTTGAAGGCAAAGAAAACGATGGCCATAGTGATCGCGAACACCGCGACCGGGGCTAGTTCGCGGATAACGAGGTTCGAGAAGCGTTGGGTGCGACGGTAGATCCACTCCGCAGCGAGGCCGAGAGCTAGCAGCCCTGCGAGGATGATAAAGACGGGAGCGTAACCACTTGAGACAGCGTCCTCTCGAATTCTCACGGCGGCGGCCGATATTTCACTGGGAATTCGCGGAAAGGCCGCCAACGTCTGGTCTAGCCGAGCCCGAGTAGAGCTTTCCCATGCGGCAAGGTCGGATGAAGGACCGTTAACGGTCGCGGCAGCCGCCGTCGCCCCCGCAGGCCGGGGTGCCCCGTTTTCCAGCCAGGTACGGATCTCAGGATCCTGCAGCAACCGCACAAGATCGTCGATCTTCTGTTGCGGCGGGGTCTGCGCCAATGAAGGCCATGCCAACAGGAGCGCCAGGAAGAGTGCGATCAGCCACTTCATTAGTCGGCCTCTTGAGTGGAAACTGGGAGTCTATGCCCGCGAAGATCTGCCAGCGCGGCTTGCCGTTCATACGGCTCCCATGGACTGGCTATGCACATGAAGCCACAAGGGAGGCTCTTGTGGAAGTAGGTAACAGTAAATGCAGGTGCAGACGCGCGTAAACGTCGGCAAAGAAGGGCTCTACGGGGATGAATTTCCACCCAGCGGAGGACGCATCGACTTCTCGATCGGCAGTAAGGTTGGCGCATCGCGCTCGGCGTCATGCTCGGGACAAGCCCACTGCTGTCCGGTTTAAGTTTCCATTACTGGCATCGTTGGACCTAAATCGGGTTCGAAGCGCGAAGAGGACCAATTTGATGGTGGCTTGCGGTTTGAGCAGGCTGAACGTTTGGCTTTCGTGCAGTGACCCCGGACGTGTGCTCGGTTGGAATTGCGTCTTTCCCGGGCCTGCCAGGCGTGGCAGGAACGCGACCGCTAAAGTTCGTTCGATAGCGTGTGGGCGAAACTCCCATGATCCGTCGGAACGTTGCGCTGAACGCGCTATCGGATGTGTAGCCCAGTGAGGCGGCGATGGAGGTTACAGGTTCGCGGCTACGGCGCAGCCTCGCTGCGGCAAGCCGCATCCGCCAGCGCGCAAGATAGTACATCGGCGACACGCCAACGCTTACTTTGAAATGACTGGCGAAGGCCGATCGCGACTGGCCCGCAAGACATGCAAGTTCGGCTAGGGTCCAACTGCGGACGGGATCCGCATGAATCGCTTCCCAAGGCTTGCCAATGCGCGAGTCCGTGAGCCCGGCGAGCCAATTCCCCGGCGCTGGCGGCAGATCGGCGACATAGGCTCGGAGCGCATGGATGAACATGAGTCGAAGCAGATCATTGCAGGCGAGAAGCGAGCCAGGTCCAGCGTTTCGCCACTCCCGATCGAGTTGCTCCAGCAGCCAGTGCACGGCAGAAGCGGCCTCGCCAGAAATGAGGATCGCAGCCGGCAAGACATCCGTGAGGATCGCGCCGTTCACCGTATCGAAGCGCACGCTGCCGCCGATCAGGTGCGTGTCATCGCCGTCGCCGCAATGCCCGCTTTGTCCGAAGTCACCAAACACCGCCACCGCAGGTATCGGCGGTACGCCCGGTGAACTGGCGAGCGTGAACGCGTCACGGACCACAACGAAGCAGTCGCCCTCGCTGAGTTGCCGGGGCGGCAGGCCCTCGCTCGTGGTCAGCCAGCATGTGCCCCGCCGTAGTGCGCAGAATTTGATGTAGTCGGGCGCCGGAAAGCGGATCGCCCAATCTCCTCCGGCGGTCAGCGTCACCGACGCGACAGCGTGTGCGTCAACGAGTCGGAGGACATCGGAAAGACCATCATTGGGCGCATTTTGGACGATCACGACAGCAAACCGGACGCAGATGAATGGATCATCTCGTTTTCTTAGCCGAAACTGAGCCACAGCACCATGTCTGGCGGGGTAAGGATGATATTGCCGGTTCAAATACCAATCGGATCAGGGTTTGATGCGGCCACGACGGCGGCCGATGTGATCGGAGACGCCGGCCTGAACGGGCATACTGCGATCGTGACCGGTGGCTACTCCGGCATCGGACTGGAGGCGATCCGCGCGCTGGCCGGCGCTGGCGCAAACGTGATTGTTCCTGCCCGGGACGTGGAAAAGGCGGCCGGCGCCTTGCACAAGATGGAGCGGGTCGAACTGGAAACGCTGGCGCTGACCGATACCGCTTCCATGGCCAGCTTCGCGGAACGCGTCGTCTCTGCCGGTCGCACCGTTTCCATCCTCATCAATAGCGCAGGTATCATGGCCACCCCGCTCACGCGCTATGCCGATGGCCATGAAGGGCAATTCGCCACCAACCATCTTGGTCATTTCCAGTTCACCCTTGCGCTGTGGGCCGGCGCTCAAGGCGGCGGGAGGATCGGGACGGAACTGCCACGAGCGCAAAGGCGAGCGCCGAGAATACGATCGGCACGAGGGTATGGTTCGGAATGATCGCATGGGGAGGCCGCCGGCATACGTCGACGATGGTCTGCTTCTTCAGACCAGGTCATAAAATACATCCTACTTGCTGCTTTTCCGAAGATACTTAAAGATGCGTATCAACGAACCAGTAGGGACGAATTTTATAAATATATTTGTCTAAATCCGACTGTTTATTTGGGGGTCTCATAGTGTATGTTTGAATTTATTCAAGGATATAATCTTGTATCACTGGCGAGGTTTTTATGAAGGGTGCCAGCATTGATTGTCGATCGTTACCACGTCCTGAGCACGCTTAGTGTGAAGCAAAACGATCATCCCACCCGACGAAGCAAGCCGAATGGAGAATAGTCGTTCTGCCATGGATGACGAGGGGATAAGTTATGACAGACATGAAGCCAAATGAGCCGATCGATCCCGACCGTCGGGATCTGCTTGCCTTCGGGCTGGGCGCGACGATGCTTGCGTTGCTCCCGAGCTGGCCGGCCACAGCACAATCAACCACAGTCCAAAACCCAACCGTTGAAAGGAACCAAAGCATGGCCACCATCACCACACGCGATGGCGTCGAGATCTTCTACAAGGACTGGGGCCTGAAGACCGCCCAGCCCATCATGTTCCACCATGGCTGGCCGCTGTCATCCGACGACTGGGACACGCAGATGCTGTTCTTCCTGCAGAACGGCTATCGGGTCGTGGCTCACGACCGGCGGGGCCACGGGCGCTCGGCACAGGTCAGCGAGGGTCACGATATGGACCATTATGCCGCTGACGCCGCAGCGGTCGTCGAGCATCTCGATCTTAGGAACGTCGTTCATATCGGCCACTCTACCGGCGGCGGCGAGGCGACGCATTATGTGGCCAGGCATGGGCAGCCGCAGGGCCGGGTAGCCAAGCTGATCATCATCGGCGCGGTTCCCCCGATTATGGTGAAGACGGCAGCCAATCCTGGCGGCTTGCCGATCGAGGTTTTCGACGGACTGCGAAAGGCGCTCGCCGACAACCGTTCCAAATTTTACGTCGATCTGCCGTCGGGTCCCTTCTACAGCTTCAACCGGCCCGGTGCACAGCCGATCCAAGCCGTCATCGACAACTGGTGGCGTCAAGGCATGATGGGGGGCGCCAAGGCCCACTATGACGGGATCAAAGCCTTCTCCGAGACCGATTTCACCGAAGATCTGAAGGTCATCACCGTGCCGACCCTCGTCATGCACGGTGACGACGATCAGATCGTGCCGATAGCGGACTCCGCCCTCCTTTCGGCCAAGCTCCTGAAGAACAGCACGTTGAAGGTCTACGAGAAATTTCCGCATGGCATGTGCACCACCCATGCCGACGTGGTCAACCCGGACCTCCTCGCTTTCGTGAAGGGCTGAGATCCAGGCCGACGCTCTGGCGCCGGCCTTCTAATCACGTTCTAACGGAGACAGTTTCATGAAGATCGTCGTTATCGGCGGCAGCGGATTGATCGGGTCGCGCACCGCAGCACTCCTGCGCGAAGCCGGTCACGAGGTGCTCGCCGCCTCACCCAGCACGGGCGTCAACACCCTCACCGGCGAAGGCCTCCCGGAAGCCCTCGCCGGCGCAGAAGTGGTGGTCGATGTCGCCAACTCGCCCTCGTTCGAGCCGCAAGCGGTACTCGCCTTCTTCGAGACCTCGGGTCGCAATCTGCTTGCCGCCGAACGCGCGGCCGGTATCCGCCATCATGTTGCCCTCTCCATCGTCGGCACCGACCGCATGCCCGACAACGGCTACTTTCAGGCCAAGGTGGCCCAGGAGAAGCTGATTGAAGGCTCGGGCGTCCCCTTACAGCGTCGTGCGTGCCACCCAGTTCATGGAGTTCCTCGGCGCCATCGTCGAAACCAGTGTTGTCGATGGGATCGTCCGCCTACCGGACGGTTTGTTTCAGCCGATTGCCGCGGACGACGTGGCCGCCATCGTGGCAGAAACAGCTACCAACGCTCCACGGGGCGTGCATTTCGATATTGCGGGTCCTGATCGGGCGCCTTTCGATCGGATCGTCGCGCGCTATCTCGAGGCGATCGGTGATAGCCGAAGCGTCGTGAGTGACCGGAAAGCGCGATACTTCGGTGGGACGGTCGTGGAGACGTCGCTGGTACCGCTTGGCGAGGCGAGACTCGGTCGCAGCTCGCTCGACGACTGGCTTGGCGCCCACCGGCCCACTTGATGCTTCTAACCTTCGGGGATACGCCCATGAGATACTATCTTTTCCCATTGCTCCTGGCTGCGGCGTACGCCGTGCCTGCATCTGCCGATGATGTGCCGGGAGCCAAGAGCGCGAAAATCACGCTCGTCTACGAGCATGCGCTCCCGGATGTGCCCGGTAAGAGCATTCGCGGCGTTCTCGTAGAATATGGCCCCGGCGGCTACTCACCGGCACACACGCACGCGAAGTCGGCGATCATCTATGCGACGGTCCTGGAAGGCGCCGTAAAAAGCCAGATCAATGGAGGGCCGGTTCGGACCTTCAAGGCTGGCGAAAGCTTCACGGAATTACCGGGCGACCATCACGGCCTCAGCGCAAATGCCAGTGATGCGGAGCCGTCGAAGCTGTTGGCAGTGTTCGTCGTCAATACCGACGAGAAGGTGCTGACCATCCCGGATGAGAAGTGACCCGCAGCCGCCGCTCGCTGCACCCTGCGGGCGGCCACCCAGCAAGATCCGGAGGTAACCATGACCGAAACTGCCAGTAGAATGCTTGCAGGAATGTCCGTCCCTGACACGCCGCTCGTGGACAAAGCGATTGAATACGCGCGGGAGAAATGTGAGCCTTATCTGTTCAATCACGTGGTCCGTTCCTGGCTTTTCGCAGCGCGGCTCGGGCAGATCGAAGGCGTTGTGCACGATGCGGCGGTCGTTGCAGTCGGGACGCTACTGCACGATATCACGCTGAACGAAAGGTTCGCCGGACCACGCCGTTTCGAGGTGGAAGGGGCGGATCTTGCACGAACATTCGCGACTGAGAGCGGCGTCGATGGTCGCCGCGCGCAATTGATCTGGGATAGCGTCGCCCTCAACTCGACCCCTTCGATCGGCCTGTACAAGGAACCAGAGGTCGCGCTCTGCACCGCGGGGATCGGCCTTGATGTCATCGGTTGGCGCTACGACGCCATCCCCGCCGCCGAGCTGGTGAGGATTGTCTCGGAATTTCCCAGGCTGGGAATGAAGCAAAAAATGACGAAGTGCTTTTGTTGCATCGTCGAGAAGAATCCGGAGACGACGTATGACAACTTCGCGCGTGATTTCGGCGAACGGTTCGTTCTAGGCTACAAGGCGCCCTCGGTGGTGGATCTGGTCTTGAACGCCCCCTTCGACGAATGAGGTCCGCGGCGACTCTGCGACCGGCCTGCTCGCTGTAGGCAACCCATCAGGAGACCGTCAATTGATGCTCATATTTGAGCATCCAGTCCCGCATCTCGCGGAGCGTCGGCATCAAGTCGATTCCGGCTTGCGACAGCTCATACTCGACGCGCGGCGGAATCTCCGCGAAAGCACTACGGATCACGATGCCGTTGTTGGCGAGATCGCGGAGCTGCTCAGTCAGCATATGCTGGGTCACTCCCGGGAGTCGGCGGCGCAATTCGCCGAACCGGAGCGGCCCTTCGACCAGGATGCAGACAATTTCGATCTTCCATTTGCCCGTAATGGCGCGAATGGCTCGCTGGAAGCGCAGAATGTCGATTGGCTCCGGGCCTGTGCATCCGGCGCATTCGTCTTCGTCGTAGAGACGTGGTTCAGTGGTCTGATTTTTCATGCTGGGTCTGAAAATCCATCCTACTTGATAATCTCATATAACAGCTCGATGTTGCGGTAAAGCAAACAATCAGAGTGATATTATGAGCAAGATATTGGTTACGGGTGGTTCGGGTTTCGTCGGGAGCCACATAGTTGCAAAGCTTCTGAAGGAAGGTCATCAGGTTCGAACGACAATACGGAGCCCCCAGCGTGAAGCCGAAGTCCGGGCGATGGTGCGCAA
The DNA here is from genome assembly GCF_040066075.1 of Neorhizobium phenanthreniclasticum. Lineage (NCBI taxonomy): Bacteria > Pseudomonadati > Pseudomonadota > Alphaproteobacteria > Hyphomicrobiales > Rhizobiaceae > Neorhizobium > Neorhizobium phenanthreniclasticum. Next base: position 100,502 of record NZ_JBEAAL010000025.1, on the reverse strand, counting down.
TGATGGTGTTGAAGCCGACCAGAAGCTTTCCTTCAGCCAGGCCGATCTGACCGATGACCATGGGTGGCCCGTTGCTGTCGCCGGATGTGACTATGTGCTGCACGTCGCTTCGCCGTTTCCACAGATTGCCCCGGAGAATGAGGACGAACTGATCGTCCCGGCGCGTGATGGCACCTTGCGCGTCTTGCGCGCCGCGAGAGATGCCTGTGTGAGGCGTGTCGTGCTGACCTCCTCGTTCGCGGCTATCGGCTATGGCCACACCAACTATGACAAGGTCTTCAACGAGGAGGATTGGACGGATCCGAACGGTCCGGACATGCAGCCCTATATCAAATCCAAGGTTCTTGCCGAGCGAGCGGCCTGGGAATTCATGGCGCGTGAAGGCGACGCTCTTGAATTAACCGTTATCAATCCCGTCGGTATTTTCGGGCCGGTTCTGGGGCCGGATATTTCTGCTTCGATTGCCTTCATCAAGCAGCTTCTCGAAGGGGCTCCGCCCCTGCCTGGCTTGAATTTCGGCATGGTCGATGTCCGCGATCTTGCCGATCTCCACATCCTCGCAATGGCGGCGGAGGCGGCAAGGGGACAGCGCTTCATCGCGGTGAGCGGCGATGTCGTCACGCTGTTCGATATCGCCAAGGTCCTCAGGGAGAATCTCGGCGAGTTCGCTGCGAAGGTGCAAGCACCGCTGATAGAAGAAGCGACGAGAGCACCCATTCGCAGGAGCACCAGCGAGAAGGCCAGGCGAATGCTGGGATGGCGTCCTCGGGCTCAGGAGGAAACCATCACCGACACAGCCCGGAGTCTATTTCACTACGGTGTCGTAGGCTTGGATTAGCGGCCGGATGAGGCGGTGATCGTTTCGGCGTATTTGCCCGGGATGCTCGAGCGCGGGCCAGCCTCCACCGAAAGCGGTCTCCGGTCTTCGACGACGATCACGACCGCGAACGGGGCGGCTCAAAGCAAAAAGTGACCGGTCGTGGGTTCCAGCCCGTTCAAGACCATGAACGACTGGCAACGGCGGTAATCTTCTGCCGTTGTCCTAATGCGCTTGGCTCGTTGCCTAAAACAGCAGAGCGCAAATGTCGAAAATGTACATGACTGATCACCGCTGGTTATCTCGTCAGTACCGGGAGCGATTATGCGGGCGATGATCTTTGCCTTAAACGGGTAACAGGGAGGACCCTCATGAAAACGATCTTCGTCCTTTTTGACTCGCTCAACCGCGACGCTCTCGGCTGTTATGGCGGAACCGGCATCGCCACGCCCAATTTCGACCGGTTCGCCGAGCGCTGCGTTACCTTCGACAGACACTATGCCGGCTCGCTGCCCTGCATGCCGGCACGGCGCGATCTGCATTCCGGCCGGCTTAACTTCATGCACCGCTCCTGGGGACCTCTGGAGCCATACGACAATTCGTTTGCGCAGATCATGAAGGGGAAGGGCGTCTATACCCACCTGATCACCGATCACCTGCACTACTTCGAAGACGGCGGGCATGGTTTTCACACGAAATTTTCGAGCTACGACTATATCCGCGGGCAGGAATACGATCCTTGGGTTCCGATGGTCGCGCCGCCGCTGGACATGATCGCCGAGAAATTCGACCAGCGGCATTACAATGTCAAAAAACCGAGCAAGCGGCTGCAGCATGCGATCAACCGGACCGAGATGCAGCAGGAGCAGGACATGCCCGGTCCGCGCTGCTTTGCCTCGGCCTTTGATTTCCTTGACCGCAACCGGATGGCCGACAATTGGTTCCTGATGCTCGAATGCTTCGATCCACATGAGCCTTTCCATGCGGCGGATCGCTTCAAGGAACTGTATGCGACAGGTTACCAGGGCAGCATCCTGGACTGGCCGCATTACGACAGGGTGGCCGAAAATCCGGAAGAGATGACCGAGATCCGCGCGAATTATGCGGCGCTTGTGGCGATGTGCGACGACTATTTCGGCAAGCTGCTCGACTACATGGATGAACATCATATGTGGGACGACACCTGCGTCGTGCTGAGCACCGACCATGGGTTCCTCCTGTCGGAACATGGTTGGTGGGGCAAGATCCGCATGCCCTATTACGAGGAAATCTCCCATATTCCGCTGATGATACATCACCCGGATTTCAAGAACCGGGCAGGAGAGCGCCGGCTGAGCCTGACCCAGACCGGTGACCTGATGCCGACCTTCCTGGATTTTTACGGCCTGGAGATCCCAGGTGAGGTGCGAGCCCGCAGCCTGCTGCCGCTGCTCGAAAAGGATGTCCGCCAGCGCGATGTTGCGGCATTCGGCGTGTTTTCCGGGCCGATCGGCGTGACGGATGGCGAATGGGTGCTCTATCACTATCCGCCGAATGTTCTGGCGGACGGACTGGTGGAATACACGCTGGCGCCCGCGCATATGACCGTGCCGTTCGATGCGGAAGAACTGCGCACGGCCAGGTTGGCGCCGCCGTTTGATTTTACCAAGGGCATACCGCTGCTCGCCATTGATGCCTTGAAGGGCGTGCCTCGTCCGCCCGGGAATGACAGCAAGGGTTTCGAGGATCTCGGCACGCGTCTCTACAATGTCATCAACGATCCGAAGCAGGAAATAACTGTCGAGGATGCCGGACATCAGGCACGGCTCACGCGTCTACTGCTCGGTGAACTCGCGGCACACGATACGCCGCCGGAAGTCTATCGGTGGTATGGGCTTACGCAATAGCCTTCAAGGCCCCGCTTGCGAGGCCTTTTTCTTGTCGGATCGACTGGCCATTGCAAAGGGAGTCGCCTTCTCGAGGAATTTCCGCATCACCTTGATCGGCGGAAAATCCTTAGAGGAGCGATGATAGGTGATGCCGGTCGGAATGCTCCAATGGAAACCTTCCATATGGATTTCGCGCAATTGCAGGGTCGAATAGCTCTGGGCGAGCGGCACCGGCATGCAGGCGATGAAATTGTGCTCGACCAGCATCTTGAGCGCAATCTGCAGGGAATGAGATTCGAGCGCAAGCGGCGGTGCTGGCAGGTCATGGCTTGCAAAAAATCGATCGATCTTGCCGTTCGCCAGTCCACCGCTGAACAGGCTCAGCCAGGGATAGTCGAGAAGCTTCTCGGGCGTGATCTCGCCCCCGTCGAACAGCGGATGCTGGCTGGATGCGAACAGTGAATTCTCCTGATCGTAGAGGATATCCGTGATGAAATCGCGGCCTAGTCCGTCGATCTCGGTGGGAATGCCGCCAGCATAGCATCTCAGATCACCGCGCTGCAGCAGCGGCAGAAGATCCGCGCCGACACCGGTCGACACTGCGACCCGCAGGTTCGGGAAATTGGTACGCAGGTCGGCCAGCATGTTGGGAAAATAGACTGCCGAATAAACTGGTCCGCCGCCGATGCGCATCTCGCCGCCGAGGCCGCGCGTTTGCACCTTGAGTTCGACCAGCGATGCATTCCATGACGCCTCGATCTCCCGTGCCCGGTGTCGGAAGAGCTCGCCCGCCTCGGTTAGCCGCACGCCACCCGGTAGCCTCACGAACAGCGAGCAGCCGAGATCCTGCTCGAGCAGGCGGATCGATTTGGTCAACGCCGGCTGGCTGACATTGATCGCCCTTGCTGCCGCGTGAAAGCTTCCCTGTTCCGCAACACTCAGAAAATGATGCAGCCGCCAGATATGATGCATCGCCACAAGCGATATCCCCAGGTTATCGACATCGATGTGAGAGGTATTAGCGCAAGCCGAAGACTGCCGCTAGTTTCCGCTCATGGAGGATCGTTGATGCGTGCAGTTTTTGTGCTGTTCGACTCGTTGAACAGGCTTGCTCTGGGTTGTTATGGGGGAACAGCTGTTCCGACGCCGAATTTCGATCGGTTTGCAGCGCGGTCTCTGACCTTCGATAATCATTATGTCGGCAGCCTGCCCTGCATGCCGGCGCGGCGCGACCTTCATACAGGGCGTCTCAACTTCATGCACCGATCCTGGGGACCTCTCGAACCCTTCGACAATTCCATGCCGGAGCTTCTGAAGAAGAACGGCGTTTACACACATCTCCTGACTGACCACTTCCACTATTTCGAAGACGGCGGAGCGACGTATCATTCCCGTTATTCGACCTGGGATTTCGTGCGCGGCCAGGAGTACGACACCTGGAAGGCGTTGGTTCAGCCGCCGCTCGATCGCTTCCGCAAAGAGTATTCCAACCAGCATTATAACGGTCCGAACCAGGCGAACCGCCTGCAGCATCAGATCAATCGGGAGTTCATCAAGGAAGAGAAGGATTTCCCGGCCGTCCAGTGCTTTGACCGGGCGTTCGAATTCCTGGACAACAACCGCGGCGCCGACAACTGGATGCTGCATCTGGAATGCTTCGATCCGCACGAGCCCTTCTACACGCCGAAGCGGTTTCGCGAGAAGCTCAAGACGAATTATGACGGCCCGATTATAGATTGGCCGAAATACGCGCCGGTTTCAGAAAGCGAGGACGAGGTCGCCGAAATACGCGCAAATTATGCTGCCCTGGTCGCTATGTGCGACGAATATTTCGGCAGTCTGCTCGACTATTTCGATACCCACAATCTCTGGGAAGACACATGCCTCATCCTGACGACCGACCATGGTTATCTCCTGTCAGAGCATAATTGGTGGGCGAAGAACGTCATGCCCTATTATGAGGAGATTTCGCATATACCGCTTATCGTTCACCACCCGAAGCTCGGCGCCCGCAAAGGGACGCGCACCAATGTCGTGACGCAGACACCTGACCTGATGCCGACGATCCTCAAGCTCTTCGACCAGGAGATTCCAGCCGAGGTGCAGGGCGCTTCGGTTCTCGAACTGGTGGAAAGCGAGAAGCAGGAAAGGTCGGTGATCTTCGGCATGTTCGGCGGCGCGATCGGCGTGACCGACGGCAGGCATACCTGCTTTCTTTATCCGCCTGATCTCGATGACGAAAATCTCAGGGAATACACCCTGATGCCGACGCATCTGCACAGCTTCTTCGCGCTGGACGAGCTGAAGACGGCAGAGCTTCACGAGCCGATGGATTTCACCAAGGGCCTGCCGGTGCTGAGCATTCGGGCACTGGACGATGCCCGACGCCCGCCCGGCGGCGACCGCACCCATTTCAAGAGCTTCAAGACGGCGCTCTACGACAATGTTGCAGACCCGTACCAGCAGAACCCGCTCGATGCACCGGACCTGGAGGAGCGCTTCAAGGACGCCATATCGGCCATCCTCCGACAGCATTCCGCAACACCGGAATTCTTCGACTGGATGGGTCTGGAACAATCGTAGAGCGAGATTTCAATTCAGGGAGGAGAACCGAAATGTCCAAAAGAAAAATTGGCAGATACACGAGAAGGACGCTGGGCAGGCTTCTTGCCGGCCTTTCCCTCGCAGCATGCCTCACGTCGCCGGCATTTGCGCAGGATGCGGGCACGATCAGAATCCTGATCAGCCAGTCGCCCTGGCTGAACTCGTTCGTATCGCTTGTCGATCAATACCAGAAGGATACCGGCACCAAATTCCAGCTCGACGTGACGCCCTTCGGCGGCATGGTCGACAAGATGCGCAACTCGGTTCGCGCCCAGCAGGGTTCGTACGATATTATCAATATCAATGCCCAAGGGCTCGCGGAAATGTATGCCGGCGGTTTCCTGAGGCCGCTCAAGGAGATCGATTCCAGCTTTTCCCTGCCGGAGGGTGTGCTGGATTTCGGTGGTTCGGCCCACTGGAACGCCTCCAAGAACAGCTTCGATCCCAAGGGGGAGCTCCTCGGTGTTCCGACCAATGGCAACGTCCTGGTGCTTTATTACCGGAGCGACCTCTACAAGCAGGCCGGGTTGAAGGTCCCGCAGACCTGGGATGATCTGCTGGCCAATGCCAAGAAGCTGCACAATCCGCCGAAGACCTACGGCTTTGTGTCGCGTGGTACGCGTGAATCGATCCTGTTCGATTTCTCGCCCGTCCTCTTCAGCCATGGTGGCAGCTTCTTTGCAGATCCGGAAACCGGCGATTTTTCGGTGACGCTCAACAGCCCGCAGGGCTTGCAGGCGCTGGAGACGTTCATCAAGCTCAACAAGGAAGTTGGCGCGGGCAATGCCGGCGCGCTTGAACAGGCCGAACTGATCCAGCTCCTTTCCACCGGCAAGGCAGCCCAGGGCACTGCGGTCATCGCAGCCGTCGCCGACCTTCAGGACCCCAACAAGTCGATCGTCACCGACACGATCGAAACCGCGCTTCTGCCGGCCGGCCCGGGCGGCAAGCACGCGTCGGTCGCCGGCCACTGGATGGCGGGCATTCCGAAGAACGTGCCGGAAGCCAACCAGAAGGCGGCGCTGAAATTCCTCAAGTGGTTCCTGCAAAAGGATACGCAGGTTGCCTACACACAGGCTGGCGGCATCCCGATCCGCAAGGACCTCAGCGATACCGCACTTGCCGGCGATCCAGCCTACCGTTTCATCAAGGCGTTTTCGGAAAATGCCGATGTCGCCAAGATGAATACGCCGCTTAAGGAAGGCGTGCGTATGAAGGAGGTCATTTCGCTTTATCTCAACCGGGCGCTGATCGGTGAGATTTCCGCCAAGGATGCTCTGAACGGCGCCGCGACCGAGATGAATCAGATTTTGACTGCGGCCGGCTACAAGCTCACTCCTCCCAAGATGCTGTGAGCCGCACGGTGTCCGGGACACCATGCCCGGACACCCCTTTCTGGAGTTATCTTTCACAATGGCGATACGTCCCATAGACGCGACGAAAATCGAACGCGCTAATTTCTGGTGGAGGGCTGGCTCCCTTGCACCTGCCATCATCGTCCTCGCTCTTCTGTCGATCTGGCCGGTCTTCAATTTGGCTTATCTGAGCCTTTCCGACGTCAAGTGGGTGTCCGGCTCGGCCGTCGTCGATTTCGTCGGGTTGCGAAATTTTCATGAGCTTTTCACCGGCGAGGAGGTCTACTGGGCCGGTGTCAGGAACACGATCATTTTTGCGATTTGCGCCGTCACGTTGCAGATGATTTTTGGGTTCACTATGGCGCTTGCGGTGCGTCGTGCTTCAAAGATCGGCAGGAGCGTGCTGACCGCGGTCTTCCTCTTGCCCATCGTCATTCCTCCGATCGTCATCGGGGCCATGTGGCGCCTTCTGCTTGGCCGTGATTTCGGTATCGTCAATTCCTTGCTGAGCTTCCTGAGCCTGCCGCAGGTGGACTGGCTCGGCGATCCGCGGTTCGCGCTGATGTCCGTTGTCGTTGTTGACGTCTGGCACTGGACGCCCTTCGTGTTCCTCCTGACGCTTGCCGGCCTGGAATCGCTCGACCAGGAAGTGTTCGAGGCTGCCAAGCTGGACGTCAAGAACCGCTGGCAGGAATTGCGCTACGTGACCATCCCGCTGATGATGCCGACCATCCTGATCACGCTGGCATTCCGCATGATCCTTTCCTTCAAGGTCTTCGACGAGGTCTTCCTGCTGACGGGCGGTGGTCCCGGTACGGCGACCGAAGTCATCAATTTCTCGATCAACCGCGTTTTCTTCGCGCAGGATCGGGTCGGAATGGGATCGGCAATGTCTCTCCTGACGATCTTCGGCGTCGCCGCACTGATCGTCGTTGCAAATACCGTGGTCCGCCGCCGCCGCAAACAGAAGGATGCCGCAGCATGAATGCCAAGAGAAGCCTCAGCGGCATCGGCGGAAACGTGATGGCTTGGGGTTATGCCCTGATCATTCTGGGCCCGATGCTGTGGATCCTGTCCAATTCGTTCAAACGGCAGATCGACATCCTGATGGGCACAACGGTTGCGCCATTCACGCTCGTCAATTACCAGCTCATCATCAATTCACGGCAATCGCACTTCCTCTGGAATCTCTGGAATAGTGCCGTTGTGGCAGTGATCTCGACACTGCTGGTACTGGCCATCGCAACAGTTGCGGCCTTCACCGTGGCGCGCCTCCAGCCGCCGCGCTGGGTGACATTCATCCTGCTCGGCTGGGCGCTGGTCTTCCACATGCTACCGACGCTGACATTCGTCGGGTCCTGGTACGTGATGTTCACGCAGGTCGGCCTGCACGGTACCTATACGGCGCTTATTCTGGCGCAGGTGGTGCAGGGGCTACCGATGGCGCTATTTTTGATGATCGGCTTCGTGATGAACATCCCGAAGGAACTCGTTCAGGCGGCGCGGCTTGACGGCTGCACCTATGCGCAGGTCTTCCGTCACCTGATCTTCCCCCTGTCGCTCGGCGGCATGGCAGCGGCCGGTGCGCTCGCCTTCATCTCGGCCTGGAGCGATTTCGCGATTGCTCTCAATCTCTCCAACACGGATACGATGACCGCACCCGTGGCGATCGCTACCTTCGCCCAGGAACACCAGATCCTCTATGGGCAGATGGCCGCCGCCTCCATGCTCTCCATGATCCCGGCGCTCGCCTTTATCATGTTCGGGCAACGTTTCGTCGTGCGCGGTCTTCTCGCCGGCGCCGTTAAATAGGAAAACCAATGGCACATTTGCAGCTTCAGAAAGTCGGTAAATCCTACGGCGCGGTCGAGGTCATTCCCGGCATTGATTTTGAGATCAATTCCGGCGAGTTTCTGGTTCTGGTCGGGCCTTCCGGCAGCGGAAAATCGACACTGCTCAAGATGATTGCGGGGCTGGAGGAAACGACGTCCGGCAAGATCATGGTTGATGGCGAGGACATTACCCATCTCGACCCGTCGGCCCGCGACCTTGCGATGGTTTTCCAGTCCTATGCGCTCTATCCACATATGACGGTCAGGGACAACATGTCCTTTGCGCTCCGGATGCGTGGCGAGGATCCGGCCGAAATCGACCGGCGGGTCAAGGAAGCTGTCGTCATGCTCGATCTCGGCGGCCTTGAAAACCGCAAGCCGGGACAGCTCTCCGGCGGCCAGCGTCAGCGCGTCGCAATGGGGCGCTGCGTCGTGCGCAATCCGAAACTCTTCCTGTTCGACGAACCGCTTTCCAACCTCGATGCAAAGCTGCGCGCCCAGACCCGCATCGAGATCCGCCGCCTGCACGAAAGGCTCAACGCAACCTCGATCTTCGTCACCCACGACCAGGTGGAAGCGATGACGATGGCGGACCGCATCGCGCTCCTGAAGGACGGCAAGCTGCAGCAGATCGGCTCGCCGCAGGATCTCTATCTGAGGCCGAAAAATACCTTCGTGGCGACCTTTATCGGCACGCCGGAGATGAATCTCGTGGCGAGCCAGGTCGAGATGATCGACGGTGGACTCTGGCTCGGTGGCGCCAGTGGAATGTCGCTGCCGGTGTCGCCGGAGCGGCAGGCGAAGCTTGCTGACGGGATGGCCTCCCGCAGGCAGGTCAAGGTCGGTATCCGACCGGAGCATTTCGAGATCGTTGCGACCGGCACGAAGGGCGCGCTCGAGGTCAAGGTCAATGTCACGGAATGGTTGGGCCACGAGATATTCATCTTCGGCCAGTCGGCGCTCGGGCCGATCGGCGTGCGCGTGCCGGAAGGAATGGCGGCGGCGCCGGCGGCGAACGATGTCCTGAACATCCGCCCGGTCGCAGATCGCTGGCACGTTTTCGATACCGCAAGCGGCGACAGCCTTCTGGCCGAATGACAAATCAATTGGTCAGGTGCGAGGTGCTGAAATGGTGATATTGTTCGGCCAGACGTTCACGAAGCGCGAACTCGGACGAGTTTTTCCCGATCTCATGCAAGTGGCGGGCTTCAAGAGGATGACGGTCGAGGACGGGGCGGGCCGCGGCATGCGGCTCCTCCAGATCGACAGCGGTGGCGGATTGCGGATCGATCTCCTGCCGGACCGGTGCTGCGATATCGGCCAGGTCTGGTGCGACAATATCCCGTTCGGCTGGATCAGCCCGATGGGGACGCCCCTCCCGTCCCTGATCGGCGAGAACAACGCTCTTTCCGGTCTGATGATGACCTGCGGCTTTGACCATATCCGCCAGCCGGACACCGATCAGGGGCGCAGTTTCCCTTTACACGGCAACATGATGAACCTGCCGTCGAAGATCACCACCACGGATACGGTCTGGGATGGTGACGAATGCCTCTTCCGGGTCAAGGCCGAGGTGACCCAGTTCAACCTGAACCACGGCACGATCCGGCTGCAGCGGCATGTCTATGTGCCGCTCGGAGGCCGCTCGCTGGTGGTTTCCGACCGCGTCACCGTGCTGTCCGGCAATCTGCCGATCATGGCGATGTATCACATCAACCTTGGTTTTCCGGCGATGACCCCGGCAAGCGTGCTGCATCTCAACGGCGAAGATATCTCAGTGGATTGCCTGGGCGAGAATAAGATCAAGACCCGCCCCTCCGGCGCGTCGGTATCGGAGGTCGAGCTAGCGGCTGGTGCCGGCGGCGGTTCGCGCTTCCGCCTGAAATATGACGGGCGGAAACTGCCTTTCCTGCAGACGCTTCGCAACTCGCACGATGGTGTAAATGTGTTCTGCATCGAGCCGGCGACGCATGATCGCCTACCGCGAAAGGAATTGCGCGAGGCAGGCGCTCTGGGGCCGACGGAGCGCGGCGGCACGCATATGTTCCATCTCGAGATGCTTTTCGACAGCGGCAGATAATGTCCGGCAGGGGCTCACCGATATGGGGAGCTTGGAAGAAACAATGAGCGGATGCTGTTCGGCGGTGAGCCGGAATATGGGAAATGAAGTATTGGGCGCTGCTGCGAGGATCACGACGCGCGGCAGGGCCGGCGTGGTTGTCGCGGTGAAGGGCGGCGAAAGCTTTGTTGGAACCTGTGAGCCGATCCTGACCGTCGATGGCGAAGGCCCGGAACGCAGGGTCACAGTCACCGATTTTTTCCTCGAAGCCGAAACCGTCACCGTCTCTCGCTTCGCCGAATTTGTGGCAGCCACCGGTTATGTCACCGAGGCGGAAAAGTTCGGCTGCGCCGCGGTGTTTGTCGGCCTGCTCGAGGATCAGAAGCTCATCGCCGAAAATGTCGCCCGCACGCCCTGGTGGGTACGTGTGGATGGCGCGGTCTGGAACATGCCGGAAGGACCGGGCAGTTCGATCGAAGACCGCATGGATCATCCGGTGACGCAGGTGTCTTGGAACGATGCGCTCGCCTTTGCCGCCTGGGTCGGCGGTCGCTTGCCGACGGAGGCGGAATGGGAGCATGCGGCGCGTGGCGGCAATCGCCGGCGGAAATATCCCTGGGGTAACGAGGAGCCGACGGACGACGAAGTGTTCTGCAACATCTGGCAGGGACGGTTTCCGCAGGTGAATACTCTGGCGGACGGTTATTTCGGCACGGCACCCTCGCGCAGTTTCACGCCGACAGGGGACGGTTTCTACAATCTGTCCGGCAATGTCTGGGAGTGGACGAGCGATCCGTTCCGGGTTCGCTCGCTATCGCGTCAGGCGAAGCTGCGCAACGAACAGTCGAAGAAGAGCGCCGACAAGGTGCTGAAGGGCGGCTCTTTCCTCTGCCACAAGAGTTATTGCTACCGCTACCGGATCGCCGCCCGTATGGGGCTTTCGCCGGACAGCGCGTCGAGCAATACCGGCTTCCGCATCGCCTACGATGCGCAGCCGTGCGAGGGCGACGCGATCTGACATGCTAGTTGGCCGGGAGGAAAAAGCTGCCATGCGTCCGAATATCCTGATGCTTTTTCCCGACCAGTGGCGCGGCGACTGGCTGGGCGCGATCAGTAACTTGCCGTTGCGCACGCCGAACATCGATGCGCTGATCGCAAGAGGCGTTTCCTTCGGCCGAGCTTGGACGCCCAGTCCCCTCTGTGCGCCGGCACGCTCCTGCTTTGCAACCGGCAAGGGCTACGGCCGGGCACCCGTCGCCAACAATCTGATGGACAACCCGCCCGACACCCCCACGTTTTATGCCCGCCTGCGTCACGGCGGATATCAGGTCGCCAATGCAGGCAAATCCGATTTGCTCAAGGGCGCTCATAGCTGGGGCATCGACGGCCGGCACGTGGTGAATGGCGTCGATCAGCTTGCCCAACTTGGCTTCAGTCACGGCTTCGACAGCGCCGGCAAGAAGGCGGCCGAAAAAGCCTATGCCGAAGGTTGTCCCGAACCCTATACCGAAATGCTGAAACACCGCGGCCTGATAGACCGCTTCATGGCCGATTATGCGCATCGTTCGGTCGGAAAGGAAAAAACGCCGATGGCGGACTGGATCGAAGGCCGCATCCAAAGGCCGCCCGATGCTTATGCCAACGTGGCGCCGGTCGACCTGCCGGGCGATGCCTATAACGACAATTTCGTCGGAGCGGCGGCGGACCGCATCATCCGTGACTTCGATCCGGCAAAACCCTGGTTCCTGATCGTCAATTTCCCCGGTCCGCACGAGCCGATGGACGTAACTGCAGACATGGCCACCCGCTGGAAGGACGTTAAGTTTCCGCTCCCGCATCTGAGAGACAATGCCGATGCCGCGCTGCAGCAGGACATCCGTCGGCGTTATGCCGCGATGCTCGAGAATGTTGACCGCTGGCTCGGCGTCTATATCGAGACGTTGCGGGAGATCAGGCAACTCGACGAAACGCTGATCGTCTTCGCCAGCGACCACGGCGAGATGCTTGGCGACCGAAATCTTTGGAAGAAACAGGTGCCGTACGAGGCCTCGGTGCGGGTGCCTCTGGTGCTCGCGGGACCCGGCGTAAAGCCGCAGGGACATGTGCCGGGTCTGCTTGCAAACCTTCTCGATCTCCCCGTCACATTCCTTTCCCATGCGGAACTTGCCGTCCCGGGCGACTATGAGGGTTGTGACCTGACCCGCATTCTGAAAGGCGAGAGACCGCCCGAAGGTCGGCTGTTGACCTCCGGCCTCGGCGGCTGGCGGGCAATCACCGATGGGCGCTACAAGCTGCTTGTCGGCTTCACGACCGAAATATTCCAGGAGAACCTGCAATTCGGCAGCTTGACGCCGGAGACGTTCGAGACCGGCTTGCTGTTCGACCTCGAAAAAGATCCGCTCGAAACCGAGAATCTTTGGGAAAGTGCCGCCGAAGTCCGCGATCGATTGCTTGCACAGTTACAGATCGAGGTCGACCGCTAGACATATGGGGGGCAGAAGCCCTCACCAAGGCAGAATCTGGCCATTGTAATTGTAGAATGTGCCGGTCTGATGCGGCCCTGCCTCGGCAATGATTTCCCGCATGCGGTTGACGCTTGCCGATGCGGCAAGCCCCGCATCGGCGGCGAACGGTACGTTGCCGGGATGGATGCCAAGCACGCAGATCTGCCGCGGCGCGAGATCGATCGCGAAGCTTTTCATCACCATGTTGAGGCCGGCCTTGCTGGACCGGTAAGCGTAGGAAATGCCGGTATTGTTGAGGCTGATCGAACCCATGCGGCTGGAGATGAACGCGATCACCTTTTGCTCGCTTCGCGCCACGTTTTCGATGAATGCCTTCGAGACGACGAAAGGGGCGATGAGATTGACTTCCAGCATCCGGCGCCAAAGGTGGAGGTCGGTGTCCGCCAGCGAAAGGTGCGGGCCGGGAATTCCGGCGTTGTTGATGAGGATATCGATCTCCCGGTCCTGAAGATCGGCGGCAAGCTGCAGCACGGCGCCTTCATCCGTTACATCAAGCCCGACGACATCGACATTCGGGCCCAGGCGATGTCTTGCCGAGAAACCAGCGGGGGAGAGACAGGTCGCGATGACATGGTCGCCTTTTGCCGCATATTGTAGCGCAAATTCTTCGCCAAGGCCGCGGTCGCAGCCGGTAATCAGTATGGTCGCCATGAGTCACTCGCAATATTGAATCTGGAAAATTGGTATCGTTTTCACTGCATGCGTCAAGGCAAAAATTGCATTGACCAGCTGCAAAACTGGCATTACGAAGACAAGAAATGAAAACGCTTCCAAAAAGGGCGAGCCGGTGAAAGGCCAGGTGAAACAGCTGCAGTCCGGTCGTCCGAAAATGGCTGATGTCGCCCGCATGGCGGGCGTATCCGTCACGACGGTTTCCCGCTTCTACAATGAGCCTGATGCCGTGTCGGAAAAGATTCGTGCGCGGATCGCAGAGGCGGCGCAGGCGCTTTCCTATGTGCCGAACGTCATGGCGGGCAGCCTGGCTGCAACGCGCAGCAAGATGGTGGCCGTTGTCGTGCCGACGCTCAACAATTCCGTCTTCGCGCTCATGCTGGAAGAGATGAGCAGCGTCCTGAACCGCCGTGGTTATCAAGTTATGCTGGCATCCAATGACTATTCCATCGAACGCGAGGAAGAGCTCGTCAAGTCGCTGCTTTCCTGGTCTCCGGCCGGTATCGTCCTGGTCGGGCGGCATCATTCGCGCGGCACGTTGAAAGTGCTGCTCGAGGACGGTCTGCCGGTCGTGGAAGTAGGCGAATATCTGGACGGCGCGATAGACAGCAATATTGGCTTCTCGCACCGGGATGTCGGGCGGCGGGTCGCCCGGCATTTTGCAAACCTCGGTGTCCGTCGCCTCGGGCTTGTGCTCGTGGCGCTGCCCGGCGACCGTCGGGCAGCTGATCGTGGCGCAGGTTTTCGCGATATCGCGCGGGAGGACGGGCTTCATCTGGAAGAATTCACCGTGCCCGAGCGGGCCTCGTCGAAGGTCGGTGCCACGGCGTTTGGCGAGCTGATGAGCCGGGCAGACGCGCCGCAGGCGATCTTCTTTTCAAACGACATGCTCTGTCTCGGCGCGCTGTTCGAGGCCGTCCGTCTCGGCATCCGCGTTCCGGACGATGTCAGGCTCTGCGGTTATGGCGACTTCGATTTCGCGACGACGACCTCGCCGTCGCTGAGTTCCGTCCGCCCCCCGGATCGCGAGATCGGCCGGCGGGCGGGAGAGCTGTTGCTCGAAAGATTCCGGGGCGAGGGCGCGCCGGTATCCATCGATCTCGGCTTCGAACATATCGTGCGGGCATCCGGCTGACCGGAGATCCGCGATCTTGCAAGCTCAATTCCCGGAGGAACAGGTGCCAAAGTCCCAGGAGCGTCCGAACATCATCTTCGTGATCACGGATCAGCAGCGTTTCGATACGATTGCCGCCGGCGGGTTCCCCTACATGAAGACGCCGACCCTCGACCGGATGGTCGGGGAAGGCACCTATTTCCGGCAGACCTATGTAACGTCGCCGTCCTGCGCGCCGTCGCGGGCGAGCCTTTTCACCGGTGTCTATCCGCACACCAACGGGGTTTTTCGCAATGACGAGCCCTGGGCCTTCAGCTGGGTCCAGCAACTGGCCGAATCCGGCTATCGTTGCGTCAATATCGGCAAGATGCACACTTCGCCCTTCGAGGACTCCTTCGGTTTCCACGAACGACACGTGGTGGAGAACAAGGATCGCGCCACGGCGCGCCTGCCGTTCTTTCTCGATCATTGGGACAAGGCGATCTGGACCCGAGGTTTCGAAAAGCCGAGCCGCGTAACCTATCGCCGGCGGGAGGATTATCGCTCCTCCCTCGGCGCCTTCGTCTGGGAACTGCCCGACGAACTGCATTCGGATAATTTCGTGCCGGAATTCGCCCAGATGTGGCTGGATTCCTATACGGGCAACGAACCGTTCTTCCTGCAGATCGGCATTCCTGGGCCGCATCCGCCTTACGATCCGACCCAGGAATATCTCGATCTCTACGCCGATGCCGACCTGCCGGAAGCAATCCTCAGCGACGAGGATCTAGCCTCTCAGCCGACAGCCTTGAAAAAATTGCGGGAGCAGCATCTCGCCGTAGACCATGACGCGGTCGTGCATCTCGCGAACCCGACCAAGGAGCAGTTACGGCGCCAGCGGCAGCACTATTTCGCGAATGTCTCGATGATCGACGCGCAGATGGCCAAACTCATCGAGGCGGTCGAGCGGCGCGGCGTACTCGATGACACGATCATCATCTTCACCTCCGACCACGGCGACAGTCTCAACGACCACGGCCACAGCCAGAAATGGTCGATGTATGAGCAGAGCGTCCGCGTGCCGGCGATCGTCTGGGCGCCCGGCCGCGTGGCGGAGGGCAGGGTGGTCGATGATCTGGTGTCACTCTTCGATTTCGCGCCGACCATTTTGGAGCTCGCCGGCCTGCCGGTTCCGGACTGGATGGAGGCACAGTCGCTCCTGCCTTACCTTGATGGCGAGGAATGCGAGCCGCGGAAATTCGTGTTCTCCGAACATGCGGGAGACCGGATCTTCAACGGCACGGAATTCATGACGATGATCCGCAGCCAGCGTTACAAGCTCGTCCACTTCGTCGACAGCGACGAGGGACAGCTGTTCGACATGGACAACGACCCGAAGGAAATCGACAATCTCTGGGATGATCCGGCGTATCAGGCGACCAGGCAGGAACTCATCACCGAAATCCTGAAATGGCGGATCAGAAGCTCGCTCAAGACGCAAGGGTGGACGTTGGCAAGCGTCAAGCTTGGCGCCAATTCCGGGCGCACACCGGAAAGCAATGCCCGTCAGGGCGGGGGGTAACTTTCAGAGGCGGGAAGGTGCGACACCCACGCCACACCTTCACGAGGGCAGGCGGCGCACAGGCAGGTTTTTTGCGGCCACTATGACAGGCGAACTCTCACTGATTTTGAGAGTCCCGCCGCCGGGTGCTTTCACGGATGATAAGCTCCCAATCGACAACTGTCGTCTTCGGTGCTCCATCGTTGATCCGTGCAAGGATCGCTTCCGCGGTCAGCTTGCCGATGCGCTCACGATCGGGACGGATCGTCGTGAGAGACGGGCTGACGCAGCTTGATGCCTCGTTGTCTCCGAACCCGATGACGCCGATTTCACCCGGTATCCGCCTGCCGCGCCTCTTGAGCGCCCGCAGGGCGCCAAATGCGACGACATCGCTGTTGCAGACAATGGCGTCGACCTCGGGACGCTGCTCCAGCAATTCGTGGGTCAGACGCTCTCCGAGATCCGGGCTGCCGTTTTGCTGGGCGGTGAACCTCACGATTTCCGGAAGCCCTGCCGCGACAACCGCGGCTTCAGCGCCGCGTAACCGCTTCTGGGCGCGTC
The DNA here is from genome assembly GCF_040066075.1 of Neorhizobium phenanthreniclasticum. NCBI lineage: Bacteria > Pseudomonadati > Pseudomonadota > Alphaproteobacteria > Hyphomicrobiales > Rhizobiaceae > Neorhizobium > Neorhizobium phenanthreniclasticum. The sequence continues at coordinate 83,555 of NZ_JBEAAL010000025.1, read as the reverse complement.
TGTCGTTTTCGCGAAGGCTGCCGACAAACGCCAGGCGTGCATAGCCTTCAGCGATCAGATGGGCGGCCTGTGCCGCGCCGATGCTCGCGTGATCCATGCCGACCGCCGTATCGATTACCTCGCCCCCGACGTCCCACATCTCGATGATCGGGATGCCTGAGGCCTTCAGGAGTTCCACCACCTTCGGGGGATGATCGACGCCGATGATGGCGACCGCCGCCGGCCTCCAACTGAGTATCGAGCGGACCAGGCGTACCTCCTGGTCGGGATTGTATCTGGTATTGGCCAGCATCACCTGGAGATCCTGCTCCAGCAGGCCCGACTGCAGTGTGTCGACGATACTGGCAAATTCCGAATAATAGAGCGAGGTGACGACGACACCGACGATATCCGAGCGTGTCCCCGAGAGGCCCCCGGCAAGGCGGTTCGGCACGTAGTTCAGCTCTTCCATCGCCGCGTTGATGCGGCGGCGAAGCTCGACCCGCACCGTATTCGGAGCGCGCAGCGCCCGCGAGACCGTGTTGACCGAAACGCCCACCCGCTCCGCAATCGAGGCCAGGGTCGGGACGTTGCGCGTCTCTTTGTCAGCAATGCCCATATTCATTCCGGAGCCCAAAAAAACGTATGAGTGATCGTTGCGTTACCGTTAACTTTGTGCCATCGTTTTGATGGTGAGGCAAGCGGAAGAGGGACAAAACCAGTTTCTTTAGCCCGAAATGATTGGCGCCAGCCGAAAACCGGCGGCGTGGAGGAGCAGGACATATGGCTGAAAGGCCAAACATCATTCTGATCATGACGGATCAGCAGCGCTACGATTCGATCGCGGCGCTCGGATTCCCCTATGCGGTGACGCCCAATATCGATGCTCTCGTCGAGAAGGGCGTGGCGCTGACCAATTGCCATATCACGGCGCCGAGCTGCGTTCCGTCTCGTGCGAGCCTCTTCACCGGCTACTATCCGCATACGACGGGCGTACTGGCGAACGGTCAGAAATGGCAGCGGACCTGGGTCGAGCAGCTTCGGGATGCGGGTTATCGCTGCGTCAACGTCGGCAAGATGCACACCATCCCTTACAATTCGGATTCCGGTTTCCATGAACGTTATGTGGTGGAAAACAAGGACCGCTACATGGAAGGCCGCTGGTATTTCGATGAGTGGGACAAGGCGCTTGCCGCCAATGGCCTCGTCAAGCAGCAACGCGAACTCTACCGCAAGCTCGACGACTACCGCGACCGGCTCGGCTGCTTCGACTGGGAATTGCCCGAAGAGCTGCATGCCGACGCGTTCGTCGGAAACATGGCGAAGTGGTGGGTGGATACCTATCCGCCGACCGAACCGCTGTTCCTGCAGGTCGGCTTCCCAGGACCGCATCCGCCGTTCGATCCGCCAGCCCGTTATTCGGAGCCCTATCTGAAACGCAACGACCTGCCGCTGCCGAAACCGGCGAAGGAAGAGCTGGATTCGCTTCATCAGGAGCTGAAGGACAAGCGCAGGCATGACGTCGAGGTCGATCATGATTCCGTCGTCTGGAACCTCGATCCGACGCCAGACCAGATGCAGCGGCTTTGGGCGCACTACCTCGGCAATGTCACGCTGATCGACGAGAAGGTCGGCGAACTGCTCGAGGCGCTCAAGGCCCGCGGTTACCTGGAGGATGCGATCGTCATCTTCACGTCCGACCATGGCGAATGCCTCGGCGAACACGGCCTGATCCAGAAATGGTCGATGTACGACATCGTCACGCGCGTGCCCACGGTCATCTGGTCGACGGCAAACCGGTTCGAGGGCGGCCGCTCGATCGACGGGCTATGCCAGCTCTTCGACCTCGGTCCGACGATCCTTGAATATGCAGGCATCACGCCGCCGAAATCCTTCGAAGCGCAGAGCCTCAAGCCGGCGCTGGAAGGCAAGGACTGGACGCCGCGCGCCCATGTCTTCTGCGAGCAGATCGGTGATGTGGCGATGGCCGGCGGCGTGGAATTCATGACCGGCGTCAGAAGCGACCGATGGAAGCTCGTCCATTTCAAAGGCTCATCCGAGGGGCAGCTTTTCGATCTCGAAAGCGACCCGAAGGAGGTGAAGAACCTCTGGAGCGATCCGGCCTATGCCGAAAAGAAGCGGGAGCTTCTGGACGTGATGCGCGACTGGCTGATCGAGTCGAATTTCAAGACGCGCGACGTGATGGCCGGTGCCCGATGAGCCGTCGATATTCGCAAACCGGACAAGCTTTCGTGAGGGAGGCATGACCTTGTCAATTCCAACGACCGAGGAAAAGCTGGGGCCCACACAGCGGCCGTCCCTGCTGTCGCGTCCGATGGGCATGCTGGCGATCAATATCGCCGCTGTTGTCTTCGGCATCCTTCTTTGGGCGATCGTGACCGCGCAGGGCGTCGTCGGCCTGCCGACACCGCTCGCGGTTGCCAGGCAGGCGATCATTCAAGCGCAGAACGGGCTTCTCTGGTCCGATGCATTGGCGAGCCTCGGCCGCGTCTTCACCGGCTTTGCGCTCGGCATCGCCGTGGCGATCCCCACCGGTTTCCTGATGGGCTGGTACCGCACCGCCCGCGGCATTATCGAGCCCTATGTGCAGTTCTTCCGCACGATCCCGCCGCTCGCCATCATCCCGCTGGCGATTGTCACCATGGGCATCGACGAGACGCCGAAGATCTTCGTCATCTTCCTGGCGTCGTTTCTCTCGAGCGTCGTCGCGACCTATCAGGGGGTCGTCAACGTGGACAAGACGCTGATCAACGCCGCCCGTGTTCTCGGTGCCAACGACTTCACCATCTTCCGTCGGGTCATCGTGCCGGCATCGCTGCCCTATATCATGGTCGGCGTCCGCATCGGCCTCGGTTCGTCCTGGGCGACCGTGGTGGCGGCAGAACTCATCGCGGCGCAGTCCGGCCTCGGTTTCCGCATGCAGCAGGCGCAGCTCTATTACGACCTTCCGACAATCTTCGTCAGCCTCATCGCGATCGGCGTCCTCGGCCTCATCATGGACCGGATCGTCATGGCACTCGATAACGTGCTGACCGCCTGGCAGGAAAAGCTATGAGCATCAAGATTTCGTTCCAGAACGTCACGAAGACGTTCAACATTGCCGGTCAGACGTCCTTCAACGCGTTGCAGAGCCTCAATCTCGATATCGAAGACGGCGAATTCATCACCGTGGTAGGCCCGTCCGGCTGCGGCAAATCCACCGCCATGAACATCGCCGCCGGCTTGACGGCGCCGTCCTCGGGCCAGGTGCTCGTCGACAATGTGCCGGTGAAAGGGCCGGGACCCGAACGTGGCGTGATCTTCCAGCAATATGCGCTCTTCCCCTGGCTGACAGTTCGCGAGAATGTCGAGTTCGGCCTGCAGATTGCCGGGCACCCCAAGGCGGATCGTCGCAGGATCGCCGATCACTTCATCGGGCTTGTCGGCTTGAGCGACTTTGCGGACTCGCTGCCGAAGACGCTGTCGGGTGGCATGAAACAGCGTTGCGCGATCGCGCGTGCCTATGCCGTCAACCCGAAGATTTTGCTCATGGATGAGCCTTTCGGAGCACTGGATGCTTTGACCCGCGTCCAGCTTCAGGATCAGCTGCTGGCCACCTGGAGCAAGGAGCGGCGCACGGTGATCTTCATCACCCACGATGTCGACGAGGCGGTCTATCTGGCGAGCCGCGTCGTGGTCATGGCCGCCCGTCCGGGCAGACTTCACAGGATCATCCCGGTCGATCTGCCCTATCCGCGCACCGAGGAGATGCGCCTTTCGCCGGAATTTTCGACGTTGCGCAACGAAGTCTGGCGATCGGTCTATCACCCGGCCGCGGCCTGAAACACTGCCATATCATCGGCTGTCACAAGGAGGAGATGAACATGCTGACGAGACGAAATATGATCAAGACGACAGCGGCGATCACTGCCGCGAATGCGTTTTCGATCGGCGGAGGGGCGCGTGCCCAATCCGCCGACATGACCATCGGCTATATTGCGGACTTCCCGAATGCCAGTGTGCTGGCGATCGCCGAGGACCAGAAGCTGTGGGAAGCCGAAGGCATCACGCCATCGGTGAAGGTTTTCACCAACGGTCCGATCCAGATCCAGGCGATGGGCGCTGGCAGCCTGAACTTCGGCACGATCGGTCCGGGAGCCCTGTGGCTGCCGGCGAGCGGCCGCGCCAAGGTGATCGGCGTCAACGACATTGGCTTCTCCGACCGTGTCATTGTGCAGTCCGGCATCAACTCGATCGCCGATCTCAAAGGCAAGAAGGTGGGCGTGCCCCAGGGGACGTCCGGCGACATGATCCTGCGCATGGCGCTGACCAAGGCCGGCATGACGATCGGCGACATCCAGGTGGTGCCGATGGACCCGGCGACGGTTGTCTCCGCCTTCACATCGAAGCAGATCGACGGCGCCGGCATCTGGTATCCGCTGATCGACACGATCAAGCCACGCGTGCCGGACATGAAGGAGCTGGCATCGAACCAGGATTTCTACCCGCAGACCTCGTTCATCAACACATTCGTCGCACGCAACGAGATCGTCCAAGAGAACCCGGACCTCGTGAAGACATTCCTGCGCGTCATGAAGAAGGCGATGGACTATCGCGCCGCCAACCTCGAGAGGTCCATCCAGATCACCACGGCCTTCCTCAACGCCCCGGCTGATGCCACCGAGAAGGTTGCTCGCAGCCGCAAGATGCTGACAGCCAAGGAACTGGACGACTTCACCAAGGACGGCACCGTCAACAAGTGGCTGTCGGACTTCAACAAGATGTTCCAGGAATTCGGCACGGTGAAAGATCCGCTGCCGCCAGAGCAATTCTACACGGCTGACCTGTTTACCGGCGCTTGAGCCTTTATCGCTCCTCGCCGAGTCTCTTCGACGGGGAGCGGATACCGTCCAGCGTCGTGAAATCTGTCGGTATGCTACGTTTTGCGCTTAAGCCCAGCAACTGGTGCCTTACAGCGAAAAATCCACAGCTTTCTCTCGCAGGGAGTATTTTCCGTAAATTGACGCTGTAGCCGCGTCAGTTGAAAATCCTCCGATCGATGGCCCCAGGCGGTTGAGCCTTGCTTCTCCGGCAGTTCTACGACATTCGGCTCATACGAGGGGACGCCGCGGACCGTTTATGACTTCATGAGCCGTCATGAATGGTCCGCGGTTCCAGATCCGTAATCGTATCTCATGAAGAATTTTGTTTGGCGGAGATATCGCGCTCAATTTCGGACCGCGGAGGCGTGAGAATTCATCTACACCCATCGTTACACGGCATTGCCGAATGTTACGGCGGATGACGGGCTCGCTCCGGGGGTTAGAGCGAGCCCACCCGTGGTACGGCCGTAGTACCGGGTACCCGCAAGGAATGGGGGCGCGGGCAATCAAAGAAGGCGCCGAATAGCATTCTCATTCAATTCGTCTATTAGAAGTATAGGCGTTGAACATTTCGTTATCCCTGACGGATTGTCTCGAAGCCGTTCGGTGAGGTCGCGCCCATAAGTGCAAGGCGGTAGTGGACTCCAGCGGCCGTATGGCGGGGAGCTTGGGCGCCGTCGGCCCTTCGTTCATTTCCTGTTAAGGGAACGCCAGGCCCGCACGTCGTCACCAGTGATCGATATGCGTCCGTCGAATGCAGCCTTTTCGGTTTCGATCTTTCGGGTTGCGATTTCGGCGAAGACATCGAGATATTGCGCAAGCTGGGTAGCATCACACCGGGGAGGGGACTGGATGCCTGTCAAGGCATCGCGTGAGATCTGGACGGGTTGGCAACTTTTGCCGTCGCTCATGATGATGAGCGCATCCCGTCCAACCATGCGATATCCAAGGGCGTTAATTGTCGGTTCCATCCTAAACTCCGTCAGGCGTTTTTGACCGAAGGACGTGAGCTAGGCATCCCTCATAAGCCGGATCGGGCTGGTGTCTGAGAGGGCAGGAAAATGCGAAGAGCGCTCTCGATCAGGCCTGAGAGCCTGGCCGTGAGCGCCCGCGACGCAGACACAGCGCACGCATCCGGAGGATGCGCAAAGGACGCGGAGCTCTTTCAGTTCATCTTTGCGATACTCTTTGAGGCGGAGAGAGAGCCGGATGGGGCAAGGCTTACGCGAACGACATCGCCGGCCTGTATGCGCGTATGCTCTCCCGCCGCCATTTCCCTATATTCGCCGCTGACTGGACGTACGACTGAGAATTTCGTCTCAATCATGTCTTCGAGACTGCTCACGCGCCTTGCCGTCGCGCCGATCTCGGCGATTGTCTGCAAACTGAAAGCGATTTTTTTCTGCAGCCGGATCATGTCGAGCTCGATGTCCCTCAATTCAGTGGCCGCATCATTATGGCGTTTGCTTTCAAGTTCCAGGATTCGTCGTTCGACTTCGTTCTTGTTCTGTTGCGCGCGAGCGAGGAAGGAACTTGATTCAAGCAACTGCTGGTTCATTGCCAGCAACTCCCGTTTGCGTTCCCTGAGAGCGGATTGGGAGGCGGCTCCCCGTGTTACGAGCTCTTCCGAGGCATTGACATCGAGCCCCAAGAGATCGAATTGCTCATTGCGCAGGGAGGCGCTCTTTTCGAGAGTATCGATTTCCTGGATAAAGTTCTGCCGCTGCCCTTCCAGGTTGGTCTTTTCGTCCTGCATGACCGACAGCCGGAGCTTGTAAAGGCTTCGCTCCGCATCGACGATCTTCTGAACGACGGCAGGATCCCTGGTCAATCCGATTTCGTTGGTCTTGTACTCGAATTCAGCATTGTTCAGCTCTGCCTCCAGTCGAACGCGCTTGACGTCCTGGGACAGCAACTGCAGCGACATGTCCTCGTATTCCTGTTGCGCAGAAATGAGTTGGACGCCGGACATGTCCGTTCGTGCCGTCGGCTCGCGCAATCCACCGCCGAGTGCAAACAGTTCCAGCACGGTCATGCCGGGGCGGTATTCGTACTTTCCGGGTTTCTGAACATCGCCGACAATGAAGATAGGCGCATATTCCTTCACGGCGACGGCAACCGACAGATTGGCCAAATGCTTTGCGAGATCCTGGCCGATCTGGGTGCCGATCTGGTCAACGGTCTTGTCAACGACCTCGATGTTGCCAAGGATAGGATAGCCGATGGTGCCTTCCACGCTGACCGGGAAAAGGCCAGTCAGGCCGTTATCCCCATAGACGGATATCATCAACACATCGCCAATGGCGACCTTGTAGGCCGAGATCTCCGAGGCCGATACTTGCATTGGCGACAAGAGCAGGATCAGGAGCAGGAGGGTATTCCTGAACCAGGATCGCCGTTGCGGATATGAGTGTCGGGCGGGACGCGTGAATCGCATGTTCTTCACCTCGTATTCGAGACAGCGATTGGGGGACGGGGATTGTATGCCGGCTTTTGCATGGCCTGGTTTTTTGCCTTGAAGCTCATGATCCAACGTGACCGGCGCCGCTGTTTCGCTCGATGGACACCGTTGAGAATGATTCCGATGATAGGCCTGCCCGCCACGCGAAGCTTGATGACTGCATTCTGGATGATTGCGCTGTCGGCAGCGTCTTTTCTGGCCACGAAGGCGACAGTGTCCGCGAGGGTTGCGATGCGCAGCAGATCAAGATCGTGCGACGCCGACGGTGCATCGATCAGCACGAATTCATAGCGTTGCCTCATGTCCGAGACGAGAGCGGCAAATCCCTTGTTGCCAAGCATGAAATCCGGTGGCGCGGCGTCCGCGTGCGCGACAATGACGTCCACGGAAGAGGAGCTATCGTGTTGGATGACATCATCGAAGGGAATCTCACGGGCAATTGCGCGTCCGAAGTTGGGCAAGGGCTGAATTCCGAACTCGCGGCTAAGCCCCGGATTGCGCAAATCCGCATCGATTACGACCAGCCTGACACCGCTCAGGGCCAGTGATCGGGCCAGGTTTGCGATGACGAACGACTTGCCTTCGTGATCAGTGGACGATGTAAACGCAATGACACGGGTTCTGTCGTCGGACAGCTGTATATACGCCTGAAGCTCCGCTACGGCGCTGTAGAAATCGGCAGCGCCGCTACTGAACTTGTCGAAGCTATTCCTGAGCATGTTGGAAGGAACGCGCGGTATGCGGCCGATTACGGCGAGGCCTGTCCTCTGCTGAAGGGAGGAAATGGATCCTATCGACCGATCCGTGAAGTTCAGGACGAACGCGGCAGCCAGGCCGGTGCTCGCTCCCAGTAGAAGCCCCGCCAAGCCCCAAACCGCCGCGTCCGGGCTGGTGGGCCTGCGGCTCGGCATGGCACGCGAGATGATTCTCGCTTCGGCAGTAGCAATGCCGTCCTGTTCGATGGTTTGCTTGTAGCGTGTAAGATAGGTTTCGTAGATCGTGCGGTTTGCAGTGGCTTCCCGGTCGAGTTGAGCGGATTGGACGAAAGCCATGTTGGCTGCGGATATGGCCTCTTGCACTTCGTTGATCTTGGCCTCAACTTCATCCTGTTGTTTTTCATTCACCTCGATCTCGTTGCGCAGGCTGCCGATGATCTGGGCAATCTCCTGCTCGACCTGCTTCTTCAACGAGGCGAGCTGGGAGGAAAGCTGCGGCAGCTGGGCGTTCATGCGTGCACCGCTTTGGTCAATTTCCGCAATGGCCCTGACCACGCGGGCCTGCTCGGTACGCAGGACCTGAATCGTGGGTGATGAAAGAACCTCGGTCAAACCGATTCCGTCACCGCTCTTTTGCACTTCCAAAGCAGTTGCAAGACGGGCTTTCGCCCCGGCAAGCCTTGCCTGCAAGGATGTCAGTTCGACATTCAGCCCTGAAAGTCGCTGTGCCTGCAGTGTGACGCCGCCGGCGTCAATCAGCCCCGATTTCTCGCGGAACTCCGTTGCCACCCTCTCCGATTCTTCAAGCTTGGTGCGCAGGCTGCCAAGGCGTTCTCCCAGCCATTCGCTGACCCGACGTGTCGCGGTAGTCTGAAGGTCGATCTGGTAGTCGATGTAAGCTTCGCCAAAGGCATTGGCGACCATTGCCGCATAAGCCGGGTCGCTTGCATAGTAGGAAATGTAGATGGTGTAAGATCGTCCGTCGTTGATGACGCGCACGTTCTTCATCAGATCGTCGATCATCTTCCGAGTTTCGGCATCGTTGGGAAGAGAGTCCGGTTCGTTATATAAGCTGGCGTATTTGCCTTGCGGGCCGTTGACCGGAGTGGCCTTCTGGAGGCTCATGAGAACCCGTTCGGCCATCAATCTGGATCCTATGATGTCAAGCTCCGTGCGCAGGACCGGGCTTTCCTGCGGCAGAGGCGAAACGACGGATTCGGTTGGCAAAGCCTGGAGCTTGCGGACGTCGAGTGCAAGAATTGCCTCGGACTTGTATCGCGTAGGGCTGTGAAAATAGCCGAATGCGGCGATGGCGAAGCTGGCGAGCATGCAGAGGAAAATGACCTTCCGGCGTTCCCAGATGATCGAGAGGAAACGAGGGATGCCATCCTGCTCATTAGGAGGCGACGACGACTGGATCATTGCGATACCTGCTGTAAACCGTATTCCGATATGCCTCAAAACATGCGGCTAGTGTTCACACACCACCATATCGCCGATCTTGCAGGCCACCTCAGTTCGATTGGTTGCGCCAAGCTTCTTCATGATATTGCGGATATGCACTTTGATCGTGCTTTCACAAAGGTTGAGCTCCGAGGCGATATCCTTGTTCGCCTTGCCGCAGCGCAGCGCCTGTGCAATGGCGGATTGCCGATTTGTGAATTTCATGGCCGGCATAGTTCTGGGCGACGAAACGCCGAGAAGATCCCTTATATTGACGATACTGCTTGCCGGGATGAACTTGCCGCCGGCGATCGCGAGGCTTATCGCCTGAATGCACACATCTATGCTGACGGAGGTCGGTATATAGCCGCGAACACCGAGCCCGATTATGTCCAGAACCGTGTTGATATCCTGGTTGTCCGACAGGACCACGACCGCGGCCGGGGCCACCGCCTCCACGAGTTCGGCGATCTCTGCGACCAGCTGCTGGTTGCTGGCCGCGCAATTGCCGGCGTTGAAAAGTACCGCCGAGGGTATGCCGAGATCCGCTCTCGCTTCCTGCCATTCCTGAAGATCGGAAAATGTGAAGACCCGTCGATTGATATGATGGCAGTTGAGGCCATGGGCCAGGCATTCGCGCTCCAGCGTTCGCCGGTCTATGAGTGTTATGTATCCGCTTTCCGTCCGGCACCGAAGGTCGAGCTGCGGGCTCTCGATGTCGTCTTGTCGTAGTTTTCCTCGCAGCTCATCGTATTTGTCGAGCCGAGCAGAATTATAAATCCCATCGTTCTCTACCATCGCTACGTACTCCCCCTTGTTGTGACATCAGATATTTCAGACGAACATGTGCTCTCTTCTTTCTTGACCGATCGAAGGACCCCCCCTCCGATCAGCCTTTTCATTGAACTCAGACCAGGACAAACTTCCTGACGGTAAATGCCTCTGCAAAACGGGCCGGCGCACGACATTCCATGCCTCTCAGGCGGGCCAGGCCTTTGAACGTATCCGCATCGAACCAGTCTTTGGACCTTTGTGTGCCGAAATGCTCCAGGAGAAGCGCAACCTTCATGTTCAAGGCATCCTCAGTCAGCGGCACGTAGGTGTTGCGACTGCAGAAATCCCCATCCCACTTCGGAATCTCGTATTCCATTACGAGATGATCTCGAAACACGTTGGTCGTTAACTCGTTGATCTCCCGATGATCCTGATGGGCATCCTCACGGCTGTGCGTGAAGATCACATCCGGATCGATCTTCTCACGCAGAGCCAGGAGCCAGGACTTGATCTCGTTGCTTTGGCTCGGGAAGAAGCTGTCCCGAAACGATCCGAGTTCGATGGAATAGGACGCCGCTTTTCTCAGAAACGCTTCAGCAGAGTTCCGCGCTTCGGCCGCGCGTTCCTTCCCACCGCTCAACACGCACCAGTGCACGTCGAGTTGCACGCCCTCCGAAAGCAGACTTAGGATCGTGCCGCCGGCGCCGATCTCAATATCGTCGGAGTGTGCTCCGACACAAAGCACGGACAACCGATCGCCGGGTGCGGCCAGACATATCCTTTTCATGGGATCTGTACCGCCGCCTGGGGAGCCATTCTTGTCGTGGCATTGCGCCTTATCCAAGGCATATCACCACGCTCCACCATGGCTTCCAAAGTTTGCCAGTCGCGAAGCGTATCCATGGATCGCCAGAAGCCCTCATGCTTGTAGGCCATCAGTTTGTCTTCGGCGATGAGACGGGCGAACGGTTCCAGGACGAGTTCCTCACCGTCACGCATGTAGTCGAAGATCTCTCTCCGCATCAGAAAATAGCCGCCGTTGATCCACATGTCGGACGTCTCGGACGATCTGAACTCCTTGACCCGTCCGTTCTCCTCGATATCGGCAAGGTGGTAGGTGAGAGGAGGACGCACCGCGAGGAAACACGCAATCTTGTCGCTTTTTTCAAACCGCTCGATCATGTCATCGAGATCGACATCCGTCAGGCCATCGCTATAGTTCGCCAGGAATATCTTTTCGTTGTCGAGGTGATGGCGCACCGCCCACAGACGCTCGCCAATATTGCGCCAGATGCCCGTGTCGATCAGCGACACACGCCAATCTCTGGGCGGACCCTCGAGCATCTCGACCCGTCCGGAGCTCGATATGATGCAATCACTATAGCTTTCCGGCCTGCTGTTGAGAAAGAAGTCCTTGATGGTGCTCGCCTTGTAGCCAAGGCAGAGGATGAAGTCGTCATGCCCAAAGCTGGAGTAATATTCCATGACATGGCGCATGATGGGTTGGGAGCCGAGCGGGATGAGGGGCTTCGGGACGCTTTCCGAATATTCGCGGATGCGTGTGCCTCTGCCGCCGCAGAACAAGACGACCTTCATTGTCCGAGCTCCTTCGGATCGATGACGGAGACGTCCGGTATCGGGATCACGAACTTGCCGCCCCAATTGCCGATGTCCTTCATCTGACTGACGATTTCACTCTTGAGATTCCAAGGCAGGATGAGAATGTAATCCGGTTTGGCACGCTCGATCTCGCTGACGGGCTTGATCGGGATATGCATGCCGGGGGTGAAACGGCCGTGCTTGTAGGGGTTCCGATCCACCGCGAAATCGATGAAATCCGTGCCGATGCCGCAGTAGTTGAGCAGGGTGTTGCCTTTTCCGGGCGCGCCATAGGCGCAGATGGATTTGCGCATCTCCTTGAGACGTATGAGGAACGACAGGAGGTTTCGCTTTGTCTGCTGTATCGCGTCGTCGAATGCGGTGTAAGTTTCAATCTGGTTGAGCCTGGCTTCGCTCTCACGGTGTCGCAATGCGTCCACCCGGGGCTCACGCTGCCTTAGGCTGGAGGCATGGGTGAGATAGACTCGCAGGGACCCCCCATGGGTGGGCAGTTCCTCCACGTCAAACACCTTCAAATCATGCCGCTCAGCCATTTTTTCGATGGTCAGAAGCGAGAAGTAGGAGAAGTGCTCGTGATAGATCGTGTCGAACTGGTTTTCCTCGATCAGCCTCGCGATATGCGGGAATTCGAGCGTGATCACGCCCGATGGCTTGAGCAGGACCTTCATGCCGGCAACGAAATCGTTGAGGTTGGGCACCTGGGCAAGGACATTGTTGCCGATGATGAGATCGGCTTGTCGCCCTTCCGCTACCATCTGCTTTGCCAATGTCTTGCAGAAGAAATCGGTGATGGTCGGAACACCCTTTTGTACCGCGACCTTCGCAACGTTGATCGCTGGTTCGATGCCGAGGATGGGAATATCTTTCTTCAGGAAGTGCTGCAGCAGGTAGCCGTCGTTACTGGCAATCTCAACAACAAAGCTATTGTGATCCAATGCAAACCGCTCGATCGACTCTTCGCAATACTGCTTCGCGTGCGCAACCCAGCTATCCGAGTACGAAGAAAAATAAGCGTATTCTTCAAATATATCCCGCGGTTCGACATATTCCTGGAGCTGGACGAGGAAACATTCACTGCAAACGAAAGCGTGCAGCGGATAATATGGTTCCATGTTATTGATAGCACCTGCAGGCACAAAACTTTCGCAGGGCGGCGACATGCCGAGATCGGCGAATGTATGTTGGAGTGGTGAGCCGCATAGCCGGCACAGCCCCACATTTTGCGCAGTATCCATGCTGAAGGAAACTTCAGTCCCGCCATTCATATCGTCACCCCCGTTTACGTATATTAATTGAATGCCGTTTTTATTATTGGAAAGACTTTATTACGGAAGGACGGAAGAAGCGATATTGTATTCCGATGTAGGGTATCATCCAAAAGATGTATTAGACATCTGTCTTTTAGCGATCTTATCAAATGGTTGTAGTTTTTCAGTTTTGTGATCACATTTGGGGGGCGGTGGCTAATACAACTTATAGATCACTTTGCGGGATGAGCGGGGTGAAGGAAAGTCATTGGTCTGAGGGATGGGGATCACGTCCGCTGCGGAGGTAGCAATGCGGTTTGTCAGAACGAAAATTGAAGGTCTTTGGCTCATTGAGCCCGAGCGGTTCGTTGACCAGCGCGGCTCTTTCGCAAGGACGTTCTGCAAGCAAGAATTCTCTGACCACAACCTGGCGACCGACTTCGTTCAGCACAGCATTTCCATATCGACACTCAAACACACGCTGCGTGGACTTCATTTCCAGAAAACACCGCATCAGGAGACCAAACTGGTCTCCTGTGTAAGGGGAACGATCTGGGATGTGGCGGTGGATTTGCGCCGCAGCTCTTCAACCTACCTGCATTGGGTTGCCGCGGTACTCTCGGCCGAGAACGGATTGCAGTTCTATATTCCCGAGGGATTTGCGCACGGTTTCCAGTCGCTTAGCGATGACGTCGCCGTTTCTTACATGATCTCAGCACCATACGTCGCAGATAGTGCCTGTGGCATACGCTATGATGAGCCTGCGATCGGTATCAGCTGGCCGGCGAAGCCATCGGTGATTTCGGAGCGGGATCTGAGCTGGCCCAGATGGGCCATGTCCGACATTTCTACTGTTCTGTGAAGCCCAGGTTCGCAATCAGTCCGACTTCCTGAAGCGCGGCGGCTGCAGCGGCGATTTCCGAAAACGGCATCTTCGATCTTTCCGAAATGTCCAGCAACGAGTTGTGTCCATCGGAGAGATTGAGCACCCATAGATATGCCAGAGTTCGGTCGCTGTTGATCTTGTGTCCTCCGATGACGGAGAAAAGCCCGTACTTGCTCAATTGCGGCTCTCCCTTGGGAGAGAGGTTCAGAGGTGTCCAGTTCCCTTCCAATGCATCGATCATGTCCTTTACCATTCGGAAGGAGGTTCCGAGATGTTCCGGACGAATGAAATCAAGATTGTCAGCTGATGTATGATATTCGGGAAAGGTGCCGAATGCACTTCTCTGCAGAAGGCCCACCGGAAGATCGAAACCTGGCGAGCAGAACTGTCGCTCGTCATAGCCGTAGGGACTGAAGTCCTTGATGGTGAGAGGGATACCCTCATCTCCGCAACGCGTGCAGGCGGCAATGCGATCGATCATCGTATTGCCTCGCCGGCTTCGCTTGTAGTTCGGAACCGCGCCGTCTCCAATGCAGGACAGAACGAGGCCGTGAGCTATATCCGAAAGACGATGTTCGTTATTGGCCAGCCAGGCAAGCGAACCGATGGTTCCCGGCGCGAATATGAAACGATAGCTATAATACGTGCTGGTCGCCTTCATGTACGCGGCGAGGCATGTAAGCAATGCCAGCCCGGAGCAATTGTCGTTTGCGAGCGACGGATGGCAGATGTGTGCATAAAGGAGGACTTCCTTTTTACTCGCCCCCGCGTGAAGATATTCGCCATAGACGAGATGGCCCGGCCGCTTTTTGGTATCGATGACGACGTCGTAGACGTCATCCCGGAGTTTCAGGAACTCCCGGTGCGCCATGCAGAAGCCCCAGGCATCGGTGTAATAGGCGGTTTTATAGGGAATGAGGTCCGGCTGTGCCGGTAAGGTATAGATATGAGTTTTTAGCTCCGCCAACGGCATAACGCGCCGTACCGGAATGCTGTAGCTCATGAGATGGAGGTTGGACGCCGAGAAATCGATGACTTTCCGTCCGCTGGAATCCTTCACATACGCGTCTCTGACAGTCCATTCGTCGGGAATCGTCCAATCGAAAACGCGTGTGCCGCTCGGAACCTCCCGGCACTCGACATCGATATAATCTCGCATGATGCGGATCGTATCCCTGACGCCCTTGCCCGTGATGCTGCGGCATATCGGAAAGAGCCGACAGGCGAGCATGTAGATCGCCTGTCCCATTTCTCTGTCATTCCGGGAAGCCGCGGATGAGCCGAGCGTTTTCCCAACGCTATCCATGTCGGCCTCAGATTCCGGCTGCCGCAATATGGGTGGCGGGTTCCGGCATCCGCCGCGGGCGTCGCAGATTTTCATCGATCTCGTGATCACGGATAAGCTTTTGAATCTGGCCGATGCGCTGATAATGCGGGCCTTCAAACTCGGCGAGCGTGAGGCCGGCGCTCGTATAGGCCTTGTAAAGCTGCGCGGCGCCGGCGGCCGCAGTCCAGGTCGGTTTGAAAGCCGGGAGCGTTCTCTTAATCTTACCGAAATCCACGCGATAGGAGCGGGTATCCGGACTTGCGTCACTTGCATATTGCAGGCGGCATCCGGGAACCGTCATGGCGACGATCTCGGCGATCTCCTTGATCTGATAATTGTGTGCGTCCTGGCCCACATTGAACGCCTGATTGCGGACGTCGTCAGCCGGTGCCTCCAGCGCCGCCAGAAATGCGCGCGATATATCCTCGATATGAACGATCGGACGCCATGGCGTGCCATCGGACTTCAGCAGGATAAGCTTTTCGGTCACGGCCCAAGCCGTCAGATTGTTGAGCACGATATCGAAACGGAGCATGGGAGAAAGCCCGTAGGCGGTCGCCGGCCGCATGTACACGGGGCAGAAGTTGGCGTCGGCAAGGCCTGCGATTTCCTGTTCGGCGAGAACCTTGGAGATGCCATAGGCCGAGACGGGTTTCAGTTCCGCGGTCTCATTGACGAAGCCTTCGCCGGCTGCGCCATAGTTGCTGCAGGACGAAGCAAACAGAAAGCGCTTCACACCGGCTTTCTTGGCGGCGACCGCCGTGCGGACGCTGCCGCGGTAGTTGATTTCGTAGGTTATCTCCGGATTGAGATTACTCAGCGGGTCATTGGAAAGTGCGGCCAGATGGATGACCGCCTCAAACCCTTCGAGGTCGGCTTGTGTTATGTCGCGAACGTCCTTGCACACGCCCGGGACCCTGGGCAACTGCCCTCCGGGAAAGTAGGTGCAGCGATGGTAGAATTCGCTGTCATACCCGTGAACCTCATGGCCCGCCTTCAGCAGCATGGGCACCATGACCGAGCCGATATATCCTCTGTGGCCGGTAACCAGAACTCTCATTGCCGTTTTCCTTCTCAGCAGCTCTTGACGCGGAGAAGCGTATCGCCTCGACAGGCAGTGTTGGACTGAGGAAACCGGTCGCTGCAGGCATGCGATTTGATGATGCAATCCTAGCCACTACGTCTTTCTGACGATCTCAGAGCGGTTGGCGCAGCTGGCGTTGGCTCCGGGTGGTCTGCGACCGGCGATTGTTGGTTGAAGCGCCGGAAGACAACATCGGAGGGTCTCCCGATGAGATATTTCTCGACGCCATGTTCCAGTGCTTTCTTGTAGATGCCGAGCGCCCCATCGATAGCGCCAACCGTTCTTTCTATGTCGTCGTCCATGTGTGTATAGCTGACGACCAGCGACGGGGCGAGAAGACCGCGGCGTATGGTTTCCTGCAGGAAGAGGGAGCGAAAGGCCTGGGAGGCTTTTCCTTCTTCATCAAGGGTCGAATAGGTGAGGCAGGCCGGATGACCGTGGACGCCAAAGTGGTTTGCAAGCCCATGGCCTGCAGCAACCTGGTTGACCGCTGCCCGTAACAGATTTCCCTGGCGGACGAGATGCTCAACGACGGGTTCGTGCCGATAGACATGCATGGTGGCGATAGCCGCCGCCATTGTGTGGGTTTCCGCACCATGGGTCGTCGAAAGCAGAAATACGCGCGGCTTGGAAGTCTGCTCGATACCGCCGCGTTCCATGAATTCCCGCTTTCCGGCAAGCGCGGAAATGGAAAAACCGTTGCCCAGCGCTTTGCCGAAACACGACAAATCCGGAACGATACCATAGGCTTTCTGTGCGCCGCCGGTGTGCCACCGAAAACCGGTGATCATCTCATCAAGAATGAACAAGGTACCGTTTTCGTGACATAGTCTTTTCAGCTCGTGAAGGTAATGGTCCTTCGGATCTTCTCCGCGCGACGCTTCCAGGATGAATGCCGCGATCTGGCCCGGATATCGGCTGAAGAGACTGCGCGCGCTTTCCAGATCGTTGTACTTGAAGCCGACTGTAAGAGACTGAATCGCTTTTGGAATTCCCGCATTCATCTCGGTTGTCCCGATGAACCAGTCATCGACCGAAAAGAATGGGTGATCGCTGCAACGGGCGATGAGATCCCGTCCCGTGACCGCCCTTGCAAGGCGCATGGCCGCTGACGTCGCATCCGAACCATTCTTGCAGAACTTGACCATCTCGGCGGTTGTAATCGTTTCCAGAAATGCGGAGGCGCAATCGATCTCGATCCGGGACGGACGCGTGAAATTGCAGCCTCGTTCCAGTTCCGCTCTGGCCGCATCGACAACGTGGAAATAGGCGTGGCCGAGGCCGACAGCCCTGTTGCCCATTCCGTACTCGATATATTCGTTGCCATCGACATCCCAGACGTGGCAGCCATACCCTTTTTCGATGAAGCCGGGGGAAAGGACGGGATATTGATCATCTCCCTTCGCATAAGTGTGGGCACCGCCAGGTGTGAGCTGGCGTGCCCGCTTGCGAAGGCGATCAGAGTTTTCAAAATTTTGGATCAGGTTTTCCATTTAAGCGGCCCCCGGTTGCGATCTTCGAATGACGATTAATACCGTATCCGGGCTGCACGTTTTCATTCCACCATTTGACGGGCCGGCTCGATCGAAAGGTTTAGGTTATGCATTCATGAACCGGATCGAAAACGATTGAGCGGATTTCATTGGCTACGAAGAGCAAATGAGCTGACAACGCCTCTGTTTTTGAGCCCGTTGCGACAACGAGCCGGTCACAGGAGATTGTTCTCTTCCGAGGGGCAGATGGCGTGCGACCGGCGCATACCCGTCAATTATGCGGGGGTGAACCACCAAGATCTATCGAGGCGAGCACGCCTCAGACGAGGATCGACCGCGCCTCCTTGATAGAGAAGCCAGAATAGGGATTTCTACTTAAACAAATCGGATATCTTGAAAATGATCTCCGTCCTGTTTCTGGCATGCAGCTTTTTCATGATATTCCGGATGTGGACCTTGACCGTGCTTTCGCGGAGATTGAGCTCATAGGCAATGATCTTATTGGGCTTTCCGCGTGTCAGTGCGTCGATCACATCGGCTTCACGTTGTGTGAACATGGCTGTCCGGCGCCGCTCCTTGTCCTCGGCTACAACGAGCAACTGACGAAGGTCATCCGGGTTTTCCACCGAGATAAACTTACCTCCCGCCAGAGCCAGTGAAATGGCGCCGACGCAAACATTCAACCCGATCGCCGAGGAGATGTATCCTCGGACACCGGCTTCAAAAGCCCGGAGAATTTGCCGGAGGTCACGATTTTCCGCCAGAATGACAATAGGTAGTTCCGGAAATTCCGAAATAAGGCGTTTGAGATCATTTATAAAGAGATCGTCGCAGACGTCGTTCCGGCCGATATTGATCAAAATGCCGGCGTGCCGGGATTCTGCGGTGTTCCTCCACATATCGAGCGACGAGAACAGTTCCACATCCATCCCGAGCCCATGAGCAATCAGACTTTGAGCCAGGCATTCACGGTCTAGCGCTCGATCATCGATAATCGCCAGTTTAGGTGTCTCTGTGTCGGGCATTTCGGAGCCGCGCATCGAATTGGCGACCACCCTAAATCGCGCCGCGTTCGGCATATAGCCATAAGTAGGGATTGCTGTTGCCACTTTTTTCCCCCTTCCAACCCTTATTTCCAGCGAAAGTGCTGGATTCAAGTAAATCTTCGGCTTCACATAATTGTGATCCCGTTGAATTTTTTATTATATTTTAACTCTATTAAATAAAAACTTGCAAATGTAAACACAATACTTTCGTTGAGGTGATTTTTCCGATGTTTGCTTAGAGCTGAGGCGCTACGCGATGCTTCCGACTTGGTGCACAACGTGCCCAGGCACTCTCTCATGGCAGTAAGCTACAATGGAGCGACGCAAGTGGAAAAGCATCGGAAAATACCTAATTCTTCGTATACCTTCATTAATACGACAAAAATCGGGGGCGCGGAATTGCATCAAAATAGGTAAGAAAACGTGAAAAATTACTGGCTTGATCCCCTGCTTAATTATTTGGGCAATGCCCTACAACTTAAGGGTATATCCCTTTCGGGGGCGTATCTAGGTAATATATCGAAACCGAAACTATATAGAAACCTGGCCGAGCCGCTCGATTTCATCGGAAACCGCGGCTGAACGGAAGAGCCTGAAACAATCCAGGATGGCGTCTTTTACCATCGGAGTTGGTCATCACCGAACCCGCTAGTGACAACATGATCTCGAAACCTAAGGAATGCTCGCCGAGCCGATGAAGTCCTCTCACTTCGTCGAGGGACAAGCAACTGGCACCGGCGGTCCTTCATCAAAACAGCAGGCGGGAAGTAAGTATGGTGAAACGCCGCTTCAGTCGAAGAAGAAAGGCGCGGCGATCCGGCAGAGATTCGGACGAACCGTTACATGGCCTCGCGTCGAACCCGATAACCGGCTTCAAGGTGGTTGGCATAGGCGCATCCTCGGGAGGGCTGAATGCGGTCAGCTCGCTTTTGAAAGCCTTGCCCTACCGGACCGAATGCGCATTCATGCTTGTGCAGCATCTCGATGCGGCTCACCGAGGCATGTTGGCCGAATTGCTGTCGGCTGAGACTTCATTGAAGGTGCTCCAAGCAACGGATGGCATCGTCATCAAACCCGAGCATCTCTATATCATTTCGCCGGAACTCTACATGGAGGCGGAAGCGGGCAGGCTTCATCTCGCCCCGCCTCCTACCCAGGGCGATGCGCGGTTATCATTTGATTTCCTGTTATATTCCCTGGCGCGCGAATATGGTGCCCGCGCGGTTGCAGTCATCTTGTCCGGTACCGGGGCTGATGGCTCTGCTGCGGTCGCCTCAATAACGGATGCCGGCGGCCTCGTCGTCGTACAGGATCCGCAAGAGGCCGAGTTCGACGGTATGCCGCGCAATGCGATCAGGTCGGCTACAGATCCGGTCATCCTGCCTGTTGCAAGGATGCCGGAAGCAATCCTCAACCGGACACCTGTGGCTCCAGCAAACCTCCGCGCTCGATTGGCGACCCGTCCCGAGCGCACATTCCCACCCTCCGGAAAAGGTTCCCTGGCTGAATCCGTCTCTCGGGTCTTGCTTGATCGTTATGCTCCGGCGGCGCTTCTTATCGATCGGCGACATGAATGCCTCTATTCGACCGGCTTACTGGCTAAATTCCTCAATGTCGCGCCGGGGTCCGCATCTCACAATCTTTTCGCCATAACCCCCAAGAGACTTCATAGAAAACTCAGATCTGCGATCCAACACGCGACGGAAGACCGAAAGCCTTTCGTCGCAACAGGAGCAATGATCGAAAACAACGGCGACAAGATTCATTTCAGCATTCACATCGAGCCACTGATCGACCACGGGGAACACTATTTTCTGGTTTGCTTCGTCGAGGATATTTCTCCGGACCATGGGATGGAGCGGCCGCAGGGCGCACGTGCAGATGATGCTCGCGTTGCGGAGCTTGTGGCCGAGCTGGAGGAGACGCGGGCCGAATTGCAGGCCGCCATCCGGAACCTGCAGACCGCAGGCGAGGAGCAGCAGATCATCAATGCAGAAGCTCTCTCTCTCAATGAGGAATACCAGGCGGCAAACGAAGAGCTCGTAACCTCCCAAAAGGAATTGCAGTCTTCGAACCAGGGGCTGGCGTCTGTCAACAATCAGCTCCGGGAGGCTTTGGAGAGCCAGCGGGCAATCTCGAAGGATCTCGAGAATATTCTCAACAGTACAGACATTGCTACGCTGTATCTCGATACCGAATTGAATATCCGCTTTTTTACGCCTGCAACCCGGTCTCTGTTCAACATAATATCTTCCGATGTTGGGCGGCCGCTTTCCGACTTCACGACATTGACGGATGATGGGACGTTGCAGGCTGATGCGCTCGACGTCCTGAAAAGTGAGGGGGCAGTCGAAAGAGAGATCAGTGCGCGCGACGACCGCTGGTACATCCGCCGGATAAGGCCCTACCGAACCCAGGAAGGCCGGATCGAGGGGGGTGTGGTTATCTTCATCGATGTGAGCATTCAGAAGCAGATCCTGCAGGATAGAGAGGCGGCGAAGAGATCCGCGGAGCTCGCCACTCAAGCAAAATCTCACTTTCTGGCTGCCGCCAGTCATGATCTTCGTCAGCCTCTGCAGACGCTGAAACTCCTCCAGGGGCTGTTGGAGAAAATGGTCAAAGACGAGCAGCCGCGAACACTTGTACTGAGGATGGAAGAGACGCTCGCCTCGATGTCGGGCATTCTCAATACGGTTCTCGACATCAATCAGATCGAAGCCGGCATGGTGCAGCCGAAGTTTGAGAGCTTTGCAATCACCAATCTCCTGGTTCGGATGCAGAAGGAGTTCTTCTACCCCGCGCGTGCAAAAGGACTCGAACTGCGGGTTGTCCCTTGCGGGCTGGCGGTACGCACGGATCCACGTCTGTTGGAGCAAATCCTCCGCAATCTCATGTCGAATGCGCTCAAATACACGCTGAGCGGAAAGATCCTTCTCGGATGTCGTCGGCATGGCAGCAAACTTCGGCTTGAAGTCTGGGACACCGGCATAGGGATTCCCGAAAATCAGATCGAAAAGATCTTCAACGAATACCATCAGCTCGACATGCCCATTCGGGGCAGAGACCGTGGTCTGGGGTTAGGCCTTTCAATCGTTAAGCGTCTGAGCGATCTGCTCGGATCGAAGATTTCAATACGGTCACAGCTTCAGAAGGGATCGGTTTTCTCGATCGAGATCGATCGCGCTGCTATCGACCAACCCCTGGTGGCGTTGCCCTCGTTGGAACTTCGGACGGAAAGGCCTCAAAACTCTCCAGTGGCATCAATCCTTATCATAGAGGATGAGGATGCAATGCGAGACTTGTTGAGAATGGGGTTGGAGCAGGCCGGGCATACCGTCGCGACCGCAACTAACGCTTTCGAGGCGGTAACCCTTGTCAAGCAGGGACGCTTCATACCGACCTTTGTCCTGGCAGATTACAATATCTCGTCGGCAATGGACGGCCTCGCGACGATTGAGAACATACGCAATATCCTCGGGCGTCGGATTCCCGGATTGATACTGACAGGCAACATATCGAGCAACGCACTCAAAAAATATGCCCAGCACGATATCCCGCACCTGAACAAACCGGTGAAGCTGAGGGAGGTCATTCAGGCGGTCGATGACCTTCTTGCGCATTCCGACAAGGGGAATGCAACAGACGATAGTCATGCCGCGAGGTCGGACGCCGCTCTCAGTCCACTGATCGAGGTGATCGACGATGAGCTAGGCGTTCGGGAGAGTATACGCACCCTCTTCGAGGGGATGGGCTGGGCAGTCCTGACTTACGCCAGTGCAGAAGAGTTCCTGGCCGGCTACGATCCGGACCGACCGGGCTGCCTTGTGCTGGATGCCTATCTGCTCGGCATGAGCGGGCTTGAACTGTTGCGCATATTAAAGGAAAGACAGCATCGTTTTCCCGTCATTGTCATCACCGGTCACAGCGATGTGCGCATGGCCGTCGATGCGATGAAGCACGGGGCGGCGGACTTCATTGAGAAACCTTTTTCCCTTGAGGATATTCAACGGAGCGTCACAACGGCGCTCGAACAGGTGCGCGATACAAATGACCGTTCCGGCCGCCGTGACGCGGCCCGTACCAAGCTCGCTGCCTTGACGCGGAGGCAGCGGCAGATCCTGGACAGAATTATCCTCGGACAGCCGAACAAGATCATCGCTGCAGAGCTGGGATTGAGTCAGCGGACTGTTGAAAACCATCGGGCTTCCATCATGCGCAGAACAGGCTCGTCCTCTTTTCCCGCCTTGCTGCGGCTTGTGGTTATGGCAGAGGAATAGTGTCGGGCCGCATGCATCAATGAAAGCGGCGTCTGAAAATTTCCGGCCATCCTGAAAGAAGAAATCTTATGCGGCGACCGGCGTCGGGCCGATGCAGGAGATAGCCGACAGGTGGCAGAAAAGCCTTAAGTGGTGAGATGCGAAAAGCCTGCCTCAACAATTTGAAAGCCTCGATATCTCCCCGGAGAAGGTGAGAGATGCCGGACCAGTAGGCTCGGTTTGCAATACCCCGCCGGGCCAGCTGCCGCATTGCGTCACTGCCCACCATGTTCTTTCCTTCATGGCTGAAGAAGCTCTCGGCAGCTGCGGCCGTATGAAGGATGTGCTGTATCTGGCGCGACGCAAATGCCTTGGAGCGGTTGTTCGCATGTGACCGAATACCGGCCTGGACACATCCAATCTCGGCTACTGAGCCATGCAACGCCAGCCGCAGCCAGATTTCATAGTCGTCGCTGTGGGGTAAGTCAGTGCGATAATGGCCGACGCGCTTCTGGATGCTCGTCCTTACGACGACAGATGATCCGGGTATCTGGAACACTCCCATCCTGCAGAAGCGTTCGATGAAGGCTCGACCTTCGTGAAGTTCGAACGGCGTTGGATAGGGTTGAGCTGGAATCCGGGGAATTGGCGCGTCGTCTTCAACAGCGACGTCCAGTCCATAGCAGAATGCGATCGACGTGTTGCGCTCCATGAGGTCGACCGCGCGCTTTAGAGCTCCGGGGACGAGAAAGTCATCGGAGAACAGCAGCAGGAAATAGTCGCCCTGGGCCCAGTCCACGCCCTGATTGAAGGAGGCATGCGTTCCCAGGTTTTCCTGGCGGAGAATAAGCTCGACACGGTTGTCGTGGGCGAGCGATCGTGCGATCTCCGCGCTGTCGTCCGTCGATGCATTGTCGATAATCAGGACGCGGACCTGGACCTCTTCCTGATTCAGGATGCTTTCCACGCAGGTGCGCAGGTATCTTCCGTAATTATAGTTGGGTACGACGACGTCAACGGTCCTCATCTGTCTATGCTCTCAAGGCCGGAAAGTGTCGGCGCAGCCACGGCGCTGCGTTTGACAGCGTACGCAGGATCAACCGAATTTCCGTCAGAAATGGATGATTTGCGACAATCACGCCCGGGAGCCACCCTGCAGCGGCGGTCAAAAGCATCAGCCCGAAATGCAGGAAGTTCATCTGAAGGTTCCACCCGTTGAAGGCAAGAAACGCCAGCGGTCCCATCAGGGAAAAAAAGGTGACGACGACGCTTGGAAGAATTGCCGCCATCAGTTCCGCGAATGTAAATCCCAGGTGTTTCCTGGCAAAATATAGAGAGATCAGCATCTGTGCGGGTAGCGAGATGAATTGGCTTGCTGCCATGGCCGTGATGCCATAGGTGCTGGCCCCGCAGAGCAGGACCAATGCCAGGCAACGGCACAGGAAACCGGAGAGAAACGCGTCACGGTTGTGCCCGAGTGCAAGCAGCAGCGGATTGGTGACAACGACTGCGAACCAGAAAACTGCCGCAAGCGAAAGAAGTCGAACGAGCAGAATTGCATCACCCCATTGAGGCCCGAGAATGAGATCGACGATGGGGGTGGCTGTCAGTGCGATGAGAAGTACGCCCGGCCAATAGAGTCCTGACAGATAGCTGAGCGTATTGAGGTAGGCCTTCTTGATGTTTCCGCCCCCTCGTACGCTGGCAGCCAGAGCCGGAAAGGCCATCGCATAGAAGGCCGACATGACGATCCTGTCGGGAATTCCGCACAAGGTGTTGGCTCGATTGTAAAGACCGACAGAGGACATCGATATGATCTTGCCGAGGATCAGCTGCGGAACAGTTTCATAGATGCGATCGACTGCCTGAGAAGCTCCCTTGAAACGCCCGAACGCAGCCACCGTCCGCCAGGATTCCAAACTCGGCCGGCATATAAGGACGAGAGAATGGGGAGAGACAAAAGCAGACAAGCCGGCGAGCGTGATTGCGCCGGCGAGCGTAGCCCATGCATAACTGATATAACCGAAACCGAGAAATCCCAGCAGGATCGTCGACGAAGCGGAAACGAGCAGGGCGGCACTGCGGATTTTGGCGAGCACGCCAAACGCCATATTACGCCGCAGGGTTGCGACAATCGGCTGCGAAACCACGTCGGCGAAGGCCGACATCATGATAAGAAACAGAAATAGCGGCAGTTCGGGTGAATCATAAAACTGCGCGATCTCGTTTGAGATGATCAGGATTCCAACAGTGATCAACACGGTGAGCACAAAGAGCATCGTAAAGGAGGTTCGGAGATCCTTTTCCTCGATCTGCGGCCTTTGAATGAGAAATTCCGGCGTCACGAATTCTCGCAGCGACAGGGCGATCGCGCCAATACCAATACCCGTCACCGCGTGCCCGATGGCATCAGGCGTCAACAATCGTGCCATCGCGGCCACGACTGTGATGTTGATAGCCAGGCTCAGATACTGCTCTATCGACGACATAATGAACGCGCGGCGAGGGGTACTCATGTGCCGCTCCGAAATCCGGTGAACCTTGCGATCCAATGGAGATAGTCGGTTCTTTTCCTGTGCCGATACATTTTAAAGACCCCCGGGGCTACTCAAGGATTGGGCATGCGTCATTCCAGATGTTGTTTTGTACTCACGTCAGACCGGAGGCGCTGAAAGCAACTGCTTGCCCAAAATCTGCTGCTGCTCGAGAAGCTGACTTTGGAAACGCTCATTTACGAGGCTGATCTGGTGTTTGATGGCTTCTCGATTATCGAGCATCTCCAGAAACAGGTTCTGAAGTCCGTCCACGTCGAATGCTTCTATATGCCGACAAAATTGCTGCTGGCCGAAATCCCGCATCAGATCATCATTCTTCCTCGCATATCCGAGCGATATCGTCGGCCGGCCAAGCTTCAATGCGCAGACGAGATTGTGATACCGCGAGACGACCGCCAGATCGACGGTTGAGATCCGCTTCATCAGGTCGTGGAGTGATCCTCCTCCCGAAGCGATCTCGACCCGAGCCCAGTCCGCTTTTGCGACCGTGTTTGCGAGGATGTCGACAATATCGTCGCACGCGCGCTGGTCGGTGACGTCCCCCATAAACAGATTGACACGGTATCCTTCCGCGACAAGCCAATTCGTGAAAGCGGAGATCTTGCGGATGTAGTTTTCATAGATCGCGTCGGCATGAGACTCGCCGGGCTGCCATCCGCGATAACGCATGATGCCGACTCCAACGCACAAACCTTCACCGGCCGACTTTTCAGGGCCGCATGCGGGAAGTGGAAGGCTGAAGGCAATGTCCGGGTAGCGGTGATCGCGGGAAACGTCGACACCGAGTGACCGCATATATTCCAAAGAGTAATCGTCGCGATATGACCGGTATGAGGCCATCTTTGCCGCAGACACAAGAAACCATCGGCTGAGGCGGCCCTTTATCGGTCCCGCACCGATGCTGACGAAAGCGATCTCAGTTCGGCATAGCCGGGCGACGAGGCACCAGCAGAAGATCACGAACGGCCAGCCAAACGCTTTCTCCTGGAAATCATCGAGGATCCCGGTTCCTGGGATGATCATCAAATCAAACCCGTTCAGTTGTGCAATCGCGATGCCGAGCAACGCCAGCCGACGGGGCAGTTTCAGGAGGAGCCTGTCCAGCCTTCTGGCCCATGGAGCGGAAAGGGCGGGGCCGCCAACGCTCATACACCGTATATTATAACGTGCTTCAATGACGGCCGGGTTGGAGCAGATACATAAAAATTCAGCGTCAGGCCGCAACTTGCGCAAATAGATGAGCATCGCCTCCAATGACCCGTCATTGCCGGAGTTGCCGGATCCGAATTGCCCGAGCAGGCTGATCTTCATCTGGTCTTCCATGAGCGCGAGACTGCAGCCGGTGATACCGTCGCTTCTAAAGACACTGATATCGGCTCGACGAGTGCCTACACACATCGTAATTCGGCTGGAATCATCCCCCAAACGAATACCTGCTCTTGCAGCCATCCTTCTAAGGACGATGCGACTTAACCCAGCATTCGACTACCTCCAGACAGTCGGGGCCCTAGTATCCTCGAACTGAGCGGAAACGGTGCTTTCGATCATCCGGATGGATCGACCGTCGCTTCGCCTGCGATGAGAGAGGCCGTAGATGAAGCTTGCTTATTTCGTGCTTCCGCATGTCGGCGGAACCTATTCCGTTTTTAAACATCTGCGGGCTGGTCTGGCGGTATACGGGATCGATGTTCGGTGGTTCGGTACGTGCCGGCACGGATATGAGCTGCCGGCCGCGATGCGAGAGGAAGGCCCACTTGGATTGTTGCTGGAAATGCCAGCTTCTCTCACGGAAGGCGCCTGTGCCAAGCGAATGGCGGAAGCCATCGAAAGCGAGGGGTTTGACGGAGTCGTCATCAATGTCCTCGGCGACAGGCTGCAGACGAATATCGCCCGATACCTGCCGGAACACATCCTGCGCATTCTGGTCGTCCACAGCATCACCCCGGGCACCTATGCTGCCGCAAGGTCGATCCGCGATTTCGCGCATGCAACGATCGGCGTATCGGAGCGATGCCGCACCGACTTGGTTGAACGTCACGGCTTTCCGGCCGACCGAACCTACGCAATTCCGAATGCGGTCGATACGGCCGCCTTTCGCGAGCAGGAGGGCCGTCGTGTGCGTGCTGGACCGGAATTGCGTGCTCTCTTTGTCGGACGGATCGAAGATACATCCAAAGGCGTCCTGTGGCTCCGTGAGATTCTCGATGGGTTGCCGGAGACGGTATCCCTGACGGTGGTCGGTGACGGACCAGATATGCCGAAGCTCAAGCGACGTCTTGCCGGGCATGCGGATCGCGTGCGCTATACCGGAACGATGCCGCTTGCTCTGATTCCGTTGGCGATGGCGGAACATGACGTTCTCATCATGCCCTCCCGTTTCGAAGGCTTCGGACTGACTTTGATCGAAGCAATGGCGGGAGGATGCGTCCCGGTCGTGTCCCATATCCGAGGTGTCACGGATACGATCGTCGAGAATGGCAAGAACGGTATGCTTTTTCCCGTCGGAGACTATACCGCGGCTGCGAATGCCGTAACACGCCTCCATCAAGATCGCGATCTGCTTGAGCGCATGTCGTTTTCGGCGCGCGCAATAGTCCCGGAGCGTTATAGCATCGAAAGAATGGCGGATCGCTATTACGACGTCATAAGCTCGGCGATGACCGGCTGGCCGAAGCTGTCGCCTGTGCTGGATATTGACGGCTGGTCGATCCCTCCCGGACTGCGGCCAGGGTTGCGCACTTATATCCCCCTGCCGATCAAGAATTGGCTGCGTGTCGTACGTGAGCGGCTGTGATACAATGAAACGCCATCTCCTATCCTCCGGGCGCCGCCTTCAGAAAAGACCGGCGAACGACGGCCGAATGCGCTCCTTGATAAGGATGTCCATCAGCTCCTGTCTGCTGTTCATGCTCACGTCTTCCTCCTTTGCCGAGGGGGTCGAATTTCCGCTGCGAACGGCACAGGGTCGTCATTATCTGGAAGACAGCCAGGGCCGGCCATTTCTTATCTCGGGTGACAGCGCTTGGTCGCTGATTGCGGATCTCTCCCTGAACGACGCGGAATTCTATCTCGATACGCGAAAGCGGCAGGGCTTCAACACCGTCCTGGCATCACTGATCGAGCACAGGTTCGCGCATAATGCGCCGGCAAATTTTTACGGTGAAGCGCCATTTCTCGGCCCCGCCTTCGAAGTGCCGAACGAGGCCTATTTCCGAAGGGCCGAGATGGTCATCCAGGCCGCCGCCGACAGAAATCTCCTCGTCCTCCTGTGCCCGGCCTATCTCGGGGCCGGCGGCGGGCCGGACGGCTGGTATCTGGAAATGGTTGCCGCAGGGCCGGAGAAGTTGAAAGCCTACGGGCGGTACATCGCCCGCCGCTTCACCAAGTTTTCAAATATCGTTTGGGTACAGGGCGGTGATTACGATCCCGCCGACAAAGCTCTGGTGACGGCGATAGCCGAAGGGATAACCGATGTCGCTCCCGATGCGCTTCAGACCATTCACGCCAATCGCGACACGGTCAGCAGCGTCTATTGGCAAGGGGCGGATTGGCTCGATATCGATACTGTCTACACATACGACGATGTCGCCGAGGCAGTTTCCGCACGCCATCGATCCGGGCCTCGGAGGCCTTTCTTCTTTATGGAGGGAAAGTACGAGGGGGAGCATGGCGTTGACGAGCGTGAAGTCCGTTTGATTGCCTACAGCGCACTCCTTTCAGGCGCTGGCGGCCAGATGTTCGGGAACAATCCCGTTTGGCATTTTTCCGGCCCCGGTCTCTACGGCTCCTCGGAAACCTGGCAGCAGGCGATTTCGAGCCGTGGTGCTGAAAGCCTGAAGCATCTCAATACATTCTTCGACGGACTGGAATGGTGGAAGCTGACGCCGGATCAGGGTTCCTTGCTAAAAGGCGCGGAAGGCATGGGCCACCGCAAGATATCGGCGGCGCGCAGCGTGGATGGCTCCTTTGCCGTGATCTACGTCAGCGACGCCACCACGTTGACGATCGATCTCGGCAGCCTGGCGAGAGGTGACAAGCTACTTCGATGGTATGATCCATCCAGCGGTGTTTTCATAGAGGGTGATGAGCGGCTTGGCGCGGATGGCGTGAAAGAAATCGCCGTCCCCGGGATGCCAAACGATTCCGGCTTCCACGACTGGGTGGCTGTCTTGTCTGACGACGAGGACGTCGCTCGTCCTGCTCAGCATTTGATGCAAACACCTCCAAAATCTCTCGCGGACTAGGTGCCAGGGGGGCGCCAGAAGCTCGCTCGCCTACGCCTTTCGAGACTGGCACCGCCATAGGGGTTAGAGGGGTAGGTATCCGCGGCAATACCACCTTCCTATGTCGGAGAGCTTTGCTCCCTTTGCTCGCGTACCGCCCTCTGCCGAGGTTTTTTAGAATCATGTCGAAGGTCGGCGTAATCGCTCGACCAAAGCTTACGCTCCTCCGTGGCAAGGGAATTCGAGATGTCCGGACTATTTGTCAATACGATCGCAACATTCATCCTGAGCGTCTCATTGATCGTTGGTCTGCGCCGTCTGGCCGTGGCCTTTCAGCTTGTCGATCGCCCGGATACCGTCAGGAAGCGCCATAGCGGTGCCATTCCGCTTTGCGGGGGGATCGCCGTATTCTCCGCCTTCGCCATTGCCACCTTCTTCGGAGGAAGGCCCGATCTACTCGGATTGAATTTCTGGCTGGGACTGCTGATCATCACGTTCATTGGTGTCGTTGACGACCGCCTGCCGCTTCCCGCCATCGGCCGTCTCGTTCTGCAGCTGTCGATAGCGGTTGCCCTCGTTGGCGGTACCGATATCGGTTCATTATCGGTGGGGGCTCTGCTTTCCGA
The DNA here is from genome assembly GCF_040066075.1 of Neorhizobium phenanthreniclasticum. Classification (NCBI taxonomy): domain Bacteria; kingdom Pseudomonadati; phylum Pseudomonadota; class Alphaproteobacteria; order Hyphomicrobiales; family Rhizobiaceae; genus Neorhizobium; species Neorhizobium phenanthreniclasticum. The sequence goes on along the minus strand of NZ_JBEAAL010000025.1, from coordinate 52,936 downwards.
AGATACCGCACTGTTCCTGCCATTCTTTTTCTTTATTGGCGTTCTGTTCGTCGCAGGGCTTGTGAATTCGTGGAACATGCTCGACGGGGTCGATGGGCTTGCGGGTGGCGTGGCGGCTGTTTCCCTGATCTGGTTGATCGTCATCGCCGGATCGGCAGAAATGACGGAGTTCATTGCGTCGATCGAGACGCTTTTGATCTGCCTCTGCGCGTTCCTGGTGTTTAACATGAGAAGCCCCTGGCGCATGCGTGCCAGCGTGTTCCTCGGCGATGCGGGCAGTACGGCTCTCGGCGCGACAATCGCCTATGTCATCCTTCTACTGGCGACCAGAAGCAGTGCGGTTTCCTTTCCCGCATTGTTGTGGGTCGTGATCGTTCCGATCGTCGATACGCTGAGCCTGATCGCTCGCCGGCTGCTTGCCCATCGCAGTCCGATGTCGGCCGATCGCTGGCATCTCCATCATCTGCTGCTCGACCATGGCCTGGGTCATGCTGCGACAACCAACACCGTGATATTGGCGTCGGCGATCTGCGGCGGGATCGGCTATGCAGGAATTCGGGCAGATGTGCCTGGCGAGATCATGGCAATCGGGCTCATCGTGCCGATTGCCATTCACACGATGTTCGTTCTTGCCGCAAGTGGCTACCGAGTCAAAGTGCAGCCCGACGGAAACGGGGCGGGATTGCGATCAAGCAGAACGGACGTGCTCGGCGGCGCCACGAGCAGTATGGTTTTCAAGGGGGCGGCAAAGCCGGTCTTGAAAGATGAGTGATTGTTCCTCGGTGACGCTGCACCTTCGGCCGAAACCTGCCGGGACATATGTGCCGCCCCTCATCAGGGCTCAGCCCTTTGGGCGGTTGGCTCGCATCTTGGCCCATCTAGGTGCCGTGGTCGCCGGTATCCTTGTGCTTTATGGCCTGGCGCTCATTTCCGCAGGTTCGTTGCTGATGGCGCGGGACGTTCTCGCGAACGCCGATATCATCGTGGTGCTGGGAGGCGACGGGCCGCCACGAGCAGCGCGAGCGGCGGCACTCTGGCATCAGAGAAGGGCACCACTTGTGCTGGTCACGGGCCGCGGCGACTGCAATTTCATTCGCCAGCTGCTGATTGAGGCCGGCGTGAAGCCCGAGGTGATCACGACGGAGTGCCAGTCCGCCAGCACATGGGAGAACGCCACGTTCTCGCAGCCTATACTCATCGGCATGCAAGTCCGCAGCGCGATCCTGGTGACGAGCTGGTTTCACTCGGGCCGCGCGGTAAAGCGTTTCCGCTCTCTAATGCCGGACATCCGCTGGATCTCGGTACCTGCTGAAAGGGAGAAGTCTTATTGGAGGCTCGTTTTTGATATCGACGGCGTCCAGATCGTCAAGGAATATATCAAGACCATTGCCTACGACGTAAGGGGCCAAATCTCCGCTGCCGCTGCTCCCAAAGCGCTGCTGCTGGCCAACACGGATGCCGGGCGATGAACATCTTCCTGGTCTTCTGTCTGATCGGCGTCGTGCTCCTGCTTCTCGGATGGGGAATGTTGCGTCCTGAAAGGATCTACGAGTTCCCATTTCTCACCGGAGTCATCACATTCAGCTTCATCCTTCCGCAGGTTCCGGGTCTGGCGACGGACAGCTTTCTGCCGGAGACGGCATTCGCCAGGACGATCGCGTTCACGATAGTCTGTCTTTTCATGTGCTGGTGGGGGTGGAGCCAGAAGGCACGGCCGTTGGCATTTTTCCGTCTCGACTTTGATGAAGGCCGCCTCCTGATCATAGCGGCTCTGCTTTCCATTGTCGGTGCCTATTTTTATTTCAAGCTCAGCCGTCTTCCCGGTGAACTCACCATTGCAGTGCAGATGACCGGTACTCCGGTCATGTATATCTTCTTCTCGCGTCTGTTGAGTTATGGACTGGTCATCGCCGCACTCTGCTTCGCGCGACGTTTCTCCTGGTGGGCCGCCACCATCATCGCTTTCGATCTTGTCTTCTATCTCGATCGGATCGTGATCACCGGCAAACGCGCAGAGACGATCGAACTGATCATGATCTTCATGCTTGCATGGTGGTGGTACAAAGGCCTGGCCATTCCACGCACCCTCATCATCGTCGGGGTTTTACTTGGCACGCTGCTGATGAACAGCATGGGGGACTATCGCACGATAACCAAAGCGAATTCTGCGCCTGTGTGGGATGAAATCAAGAGAATCGACGTGGTGGATAATCTGTCGAAAGTCTTGAGAGATGGCGGAGAAGAAATGCGCAACGCCATCGTTCGGATCCATCATGCCGCCACGACCATGCAATTCGATTACGGCAAATTCCATTGGAACAGGCTCGTTTTCAGTTTCGTGCCGGCTCAGGTTGTTGGCGTTGAGGTCAAACAGTCTTTTATGTTGCCCGTGCCGCCACAGGCTCGGGACTTTAATCCGGTCGTCGGCACGACCGAAACCGGCATGGCAGATGCGTTCGAATCCTTCTGGTATCTTGGCGCGTTCAAGTTCTTCATTCTCGCTTACCTTCTCCGCCGCATCTGGGTCACGGCCAATAGTGGGGAATTCGCCGCGCAATTTACCTATGCGCTTTCGATCATTCCTTCGATGCATGCGATTTCCCATCAAACCGACTGGGTGCTGATGGTCTGGGTGCACATGCTGATGTTTGCTGCGCCGGCTTTGGCTTTTGCGATCATCCCTTACCGTCGCCGCAACCGGTATGAGATGCATCCTCCCTCGCTTGCGGCCAATGGATAGGTCATGCTGTCAAGATACGACGATCCGACCTTCAAGCACGCCGCCATCCCTTTGCCGCGGTTTGGAGGGCCGACATTCGCCCTGCGTTTCCGGCTGAAGCGACTGGTCTGGATGACGGCTTGGCGTTTTCTCGCCTCTTGGACACCGCCGCCATTGCGACGCTGGCGCAATCTTCTTTTGCGTATGTTCGGGGCAGACATTCACTCGACCGCGATCGTCCACGCAAAGGCAGTGATCTGGTGGCCGGGACATCTCGTCATGGAACGTTACGCCTCGATGGGACCGGGCGTCATCTGCTACAACGTCGACAAAATTACAATTGGTGAGTTTGCCTCCGTCTCGCAGCGGTCGCATCTATGCACTGGTTCGCACGACATCCAGGACAGCGCCTTTCCGCTGATTACCCAACCCATTACGATAGAGGCTAACGCCTGGATCGCGGCGGAAGCCTTCGTAGGCCCAGGTGTCGTGATTGGAGAAGGGGCTGTTTTGGGGGCGCGGGGCGTTGCCGCTAAATCGCTGGCGCCATGGACGATCTATGTCGGCAACCCGGCAAAACCGGTCGGACGGCGGCGATTGGAAGCTGCGGCTTCCTATGCGCTCAAGCGGTAGCTGCGCAATGTCGTGTCGGCAATTGCCGGCCAGGTGAATTTCTCCAGAACCAGCCGCCGTCCATTCTGCCCCATCGATTGCGCTCGCGCGCGATCATCAAGGATCGCCGCCAGAGCTTTTGCAACCTCTCCCTGGTCGAGCGAGACGATGATCCCGGCGTCGGCCGCGGCAACCTCCGGAAAATGGCATTGATCGGTGATCACGACAGGGGTGCCGCAGGCGAGCGCTTCCGTGATCGCCATGCTGAAACCTTCCTGCCTGCTCGGCAGACAGAAGCAGTCGGCATCCACCATCGCCTCGACCTTGGTCTTGCCATAGAGCGGGCCTGTAAGATGTACCCGATCCTCGATGCCGAACTGCCGGACCAGGGATATGAAATCCCCTTCCGCCCCTCCCGCCGGGCCTGCGACGACCAGATCGACATCGGGATACGTTTCACAGATTTCGGCGAAAGCTTTGGCGAGAATATCCAGGCCTTTCTTGAAGTGCAGGCGGGAGAGAAACAGGATGTAGCGTCGGTTCGCCGGAAGGGCAATTTGGGGGCGGAAAAGCCCTTTGGGTGGAAGGGGATCAAATTCCTCGGCAAATACCCCGTTCGGGATGATGAAGTTCGGGGCCTTGAATTCAAGCGGCTTGATTGCCGATGCCTCGTCCACGTTCAGGAGATGGAGGAAGGCCGCATCATTCAGCATCCTTCTGTAGCAAAGGCCCAAGGCGATCTTCTTTTTCCATGATTTTTGCTGGAGGCTCCAATGGTCGAGCATTCCGGCCGGGCAGACGCAATAGGGGATGCCGTCCGCTTTCGCCAATTTCGCAGCATACAGGAGGAACGGTTCCCAAATACCATGAATGTGCATGAAGGATGCTTGTTCAAGGACCCTGCGAAGCATTCTTCGGCCCTTGAAGCAAAAGAGCCTCTCAATCCTGTTTGCGTCCGGGAGGATATGCCAGTGGATCTTGGAAAAGCCTGGTATGCTCTGCCCGATCTCCATTACCTGCGTGTTCACCGCTGTGTTCCCATAGGTGACGATGTGGACGTCGAGGCCCATGGCCCCTTGCGCAGCGGCGATGCGCATCGCGACTGCCTGCAAGCCGCCGTTTTTGGGGTCGATCGACGCGATTACGTGCACGATCTTCATCGGAAAAATTGCCGTTGAACTTGCGTTTCAGGAACAGTTCTTGTTCCGGTTGGAACGTCTGGCTGGTTTCCATCCGAAATCGACAAGGCCGCAAGCAGTCGCTTTCCGTAAGCTTCCACAGTGAAATCAGCCGCGCGATGCAGTGCGTTGGCGGACATCAATGCCCGCAGCCCGTCATTTGCGGCGAGACGCTCCACCGCCAATGCGATTGCCTCGGCATCGCAAACAGGCACGATGAACCCTTCTATGCCATCGCGCACGACAGTACCGCTATTCTCTGTCGTGATGACGGGCAGGCCGGCGGCGAGCGCCTCATAGGCTGCGGTGGCCGATCCTTCGCAGAGCGACGGAAGGAGGAAGACATCGGCCCAGCGAAATTCATCGGCGACCTGGGACCGGGGAATGATGCCGCGAAGTTCCACCCATCGCGAGATGTCCTGCCGGACGGTTTCGGAGATACTGAGGCGGCCGGCCATCCGGAATGTCGCGGCCCCTCCTACCAGTCGCGCGGCCTCGGCAACATAGGGGGAGCCCTTACGTAGCCCGACTTCTCCGACCGTCAGAACCCGTAGAGGTCCGGGCGATCGTCTTCTCCGGTCGATAGTGAAAGCCGAATTGACGCCGTAGGGCACGACGATGCAGCGTTCACCGGGACCTCCGCAGGCGATGACATGTTGTCGGACGAAATCCGAAGGACAGACGATGTAGTCGGCGAGAGCCCACTCTGCCCTTTCCCGGTTGGCGAATATGCGGGCATAAGGGTTGTGGCGAGGCAGCCCGGCCCACTCCGGAAAGCGATGCATCTCGCGATCCACGAGTGTTTCCACCACGTCGCGCGGCGCAATCATCTGTTCGACTGCGGTCCATAGCCCCCGCCGCTTTGCGGCGTGCATCTGTTCGAGCGCATCGCCGCTGAAGGCATAAAGTCCTGCGGCATCATGGAATCCATTTCTCGCAACCATCCGCGAGAATGTCGATCCTGCCCATACCGCGTGGCCGGTCTCCTCGATGGCATCCTTGATCCGCATCCGGCGCAGTGCCGAGCCGATTCCGAAGCCTGAAAAGACCGTGGTGAGCTCTGCTGGAACGCCCCTGGGGTGGCGACCGGCAAGGCGTTTGAGGGGCGCAGGAAAAAGACCGGAGGGCAAATAGTTGACTAATCTTGGCCAGCCCTTCGTCGCGCAGATGTCGGTGTAGAAATGGGCCAGCCGATCCTGCGATGCGAATATCCTGGGCACGGCATAGTGCATCCGGGCGCCGAGTTGGCTGACGACGACCTTTCCGTTCATGGCGAAACACCCTGCGCGATGGGAGAGACGGACGGACTGGCATTCCGGATCCGCGTGATCAGCGCGCACCAGGCATCGATCGCTTTCTCGCGCGAATATTCTTTCAACAGGAGCTGACGAGCCCTTTGCCCCATCTCCGTGCGGAGTTCGGGACTATTTCGCATGTCGCATATGGTTGCCGTGAGGTCATCGACTGCGCCGATCTCGACACTTCTTCCGCACCCGGTGGAAGCGAGCACGCGGGGTACTTCGCCATCCGGATCCCCGATGAAGATTGTCGGGCGACCGGCCGCGAGGATGCCGTAGAACTTGCTCGGTACGATGCAATGCTCGAGTTCGGGCAGCAGCGACACGAGGTGCACATCTGCAGCGTTCAGGCTTTCGGACAGATTTGCGATAGGCTGCAACGGCTTGAAGATCATGTTGTCCAGCTGGAGCTGCCGTGCGGCCTCCATGACGGCAGCATGCTGATATCCGCCTCCGATCAGAAGAAAGCGGATGTCGTCCCGGTCTTTCAGTCGCCGTGCGGCATCGATGATCGTCTGGAATTCATGCGCTCTTCCAAAATTACCGGAATAGCCGACCACGAATGTGCCGTTTAATCCCCATTGGCTGCGGAGCCTGTTTCGGGACGGTGGGATCGGATAGATCTCCTCGCCATCCGACCAGTGGTGCATGACGACCAGCTGATCTCGCGGAAGTCCCTGTTGTTCGATATAGGCCGCCATCCTGCTCGTAGAACAGACTGCAATTCCGGGCGAGTTCAGTGACCAGTTGCGCGCCTTGCGAGCCAATTGCATGGGTAGCCGCCAACGCCGGAAAAACCCGAGTTCGACTGCGGTTTCCGGAAATAGATCCATGATCCAGTTTACCATGATCCCGCCCTTCAGGCGCAGCGCAACGGCACTCGTCACAGACAGGAATGGAGGGTCGGTGCATACCACCGCCATATCGCCCGCCGAAACATTACGCAGAAGCCAGAAGAACGCGAGGACGTGAAAGCAAAGATAGTCGATCGCCCTGCCGACCACCGTGTGCCGGCCAAAGCGGAATGTGGCAAGGCGCTTGACCTGCACACCCGCAATGACCTCGTCTGCAGGCAGGTCGGTGGTGCGCTGGTTGTGGATTTCGCGGCTGGCGACAGCCATCACATCGAATCCACGTTGCACCAGTGCGAGCGCAATCGAAGTGGTCATGCGGCTGGTGGCCGACTGATCCGGGAAGAAATAGCGGTTGATGAAAATGATCTTCATGCCGTGCCCCCGCAAGCCACCCAGGGCTTACCGGAGCAATCTTGGCAAGCCGGAGCAAGACCGCAAGCTGATCGAAGGTGATAGGGCCGTCGGAATCATACCTACTGCGATCAGTCAGGCGTATGTCGCAGAGCGTAAAAAGCGGCCCGCCGGCTTGCCCCAAATATTGTTCGAGGGGGTGAAGTGGGCGGCGACTGACCGTCGACGAGTGGCGCTCAGGAGACATGGTCACTTAAGGCATTGCGCAGGTCGCAACGCGGATGTCTCGTCGAAAATCGGAAGGTGACATTCCAGCAATATGCCGGAAGGATTTATTGAAGGCGCTGATCGAACCGAAGCCGCTGTCCATCGCAACCTGCAGCACGTTGGCTCCCTCCTGCATGAGAAGGGCCTGGGCACGCGATAGCCGCAGCAGATTGACGTATTTGCCGAGCGTCATCCCGGTGGATTTCCGAAAGATGTTCATCGCATATTTGGGGTGAAGTTCGGCGGCACGGGCGATGTCGATCGTGTCGATATCCTGCATGAAGTTTGCCGCGATGAAATCGCACATGCGTGCGACGCTTCTCGCTGATTGCGCATAGGGCTGGTCGGAGCTGATCGGATCGGCTCCCGATAGCGCATCAGGGACCATGCAATAGGAATCGAGGACAATACGCTCTATCCGCAAGAGCAGTTCATCGACGGCATGTTGCCGTTTGAGGGGATTGCCTGAGGTCACATATTCGAACCAGCGCGCGAAATTCTCCCTGTCCGCCGCGTCTGTGGCGGATGTCAGCAACGTCGCGCCGTGCATCAGTTGCCTGGAAACGTCGCCTGGCAACCTCAAACGGAAGAAATGCACCAGCGGCAGATGGGCGCCGGCATAAAGCGAATCGTCGGAGGACTCGTCCATGCGATGCGGCTGGCCTCCCCAGAAGAGGCACATCTGCCCGGCGTCGAGACGGATGTCGTGTTCCCCCATGCGGTAGCGAACCGTACCCCGGATCACGTAATTTACCTCCACCTGTGCGTGCCAGTGCGGCATCAGCATGATCGGCGGATGGGTGAAGAACATCTGCAAGGCAGTCGGCAAGCCCTCGATGCTGCTTGCCCCGGGTTGATAGATCGCTCTCGTGGCCACCTTACTTTCCGCCAAATTCATGTTCCCTTTGTCGGAGACAGACGTTTCGCAGACGATAATTTAGGCACGTTTCCGAAGGGACAGCAATTGAAAAGGGAGGATTTTCAATGCGCTTCAAACTTGCAGGGGCGACGGCTGTTGTCGCGTCGCTCATGTCCGGTACTGCTTTTGCGCAATCTGGCGAAGTGACCATCTGGAGCTGGAATGTCGCCGCCTCGGCGCTCAAGGCCACGCTCGAAGGTTTCAACAAGAAATACCCGGACATCAAGGTCACGGTGGAGGACCTTGGCAACGATCAGGTTTACGACAAGACGCTGGCAGCCTGTGCGGCAGGAGGAGAGGGCCTGCCCGATATCGTTTCGATCGAGAACTTCGAGGCAGAGGTCTTCTGGAACCGTTTTCCGGATTGCTTCGCCGATCTGAGCGAAGTGGGATATACACCGGAAATTCAAGCCCTGTTCCCGGAATTCAAGCGGACGGAACTCGAGGTGGATGGCGTATCCTATGCCGTACCATGGGATTCCGGCCCCGTTGCCGTCTTTTATCGACGCGACTTCTACGAAAAGGCGGGCGTCGACCCTGCAGCTATCAAGACGTGGGACGATTTTATCGCTGCCGGCAAGAAGATCATGGAAGCCAATCCGGGAACGGTGATGGCCCAGGCCGATTTCAACGGAGACAGCGAATGGTTCCGCATGATCTCCAATGAACAGGGATGCGGGTATTTCTCGACCGACGGCCAGACCATCACCATCAATCAGCCGGCCTGCGTTGCAACGCTCGAGAAGATCAAGGAGATGAAGGATGCGGGGCTGATCACGGCCGCGATCTGGGACGAAAAGATTCAGTCCAACACTGCAGGCAAGGCCGCCAGCCAGATGTACGGCGCCTGGTTCGAAGGTTCGATCCGCTCCAACTCGCCCGATCTCGCAGGAAAATGGGGCATTTATCGCATGCCGAGCCTGACGTTCGACGGGCCGCGTGCCGCAAATCTCGGTGGTTCTTCGTTGGCGATCAGTGCGGCTTCGGAAAACAAGGAGGCAGCCTGGAAGTTCGTTGAATATGCGCTCACCACCAACGAGGGCCAGGTCACCATGCTGAAATCCTTCGGGCTGGTTCCGTCGCTGCTGTCGGCGGTGCAGGACCCGTTCGTAAAGGAGCCGCAGCCCTATTGGGGCGGCCAGGCGGTCTGGGCGGATATCCTTGCCACTTTGCCCCAGATCGTGCCGAGCCGAGGCACGGCTTTCCAGAGCGATGCGGATGCGATCTACCAGGCGACGCAGACGAAGTATTTCGCCGGCGGCTATCCGGATGCCAAAGCCGCGCTCGATGATGCCGCAAAGCAGATAGCGACTGCAACGGACCTGCCGGTTGCTGAATGAGAAGATATCCGGGGAAGGTCTGGCGCTGCCCGGCCTTCCCCGGTCGGCAATCCCTGACAGGAGTACGAAATGCCTTCGAGGAATAGGATGGCCTATGCCTTCCTTGCTCCCTATCTGCTGATCTTCGCGACGTTTTGGCTCTGGCCGATCATCAACTCGCTGCTGATCTCGTTCCAGAATACCCGCGTCAATCCGTGGCGTTTCAGTCTTTCCACCAACTGGGGACGCCTGTTCGGCGATCCGGCATTCTATAACGCGCTCTACAATACGCTGATCATACTGGTGATCCAGGTCCCGGCGATGATCGCGCTTGCCACCGTCATGGCAGTTCTTCTCAATTCACCGCTTTTGAAGGCGCGCCCCCTCTACAGGTTTGCCTTCTTCGCCCCGGTGGTTGTGGGCGAAGTAGCCTATGCAGCAGTCTTCCGGCTCATGTTCAGCGCCGACTTCGGCATCATCAACAAGTTGATTACATCGATCGGACTGGCCCCAGTCTCCTGGTTCGACAATGCCAATGCGGCGATGGCGCTGGTGATCATCGCGATCACCTGGCGATGGGCAGGCTATAACGCCATCATCCTTCTTGCCGGACTGCAATCGATCCCGGACGATGTCTATGAAGCCGCGACACTCGATCGGGTCGGCAAGTTCCAGCAGTTCATTCACATCACGCTGCCGCTGCTCAAGCCGATCATCAGTTTCTGCGTCGTGCTTTCGGTCATCGGCACCATGCAACTCTTCACCGAACCCTTCCTGATCACCAATCGTGGGGGGCCGGGCGGCGGGACGGAAACACTCGGTCTGCTTCTCTACCGGCAGGGCTTCACCTCGCTCAACTTCGGCTATGCCTCGGCAATAGCCTACACGATCGCGGGTCTGGCTGTGGCGATTTCGCTCCTCAACCTGTTCTTCGGGAGAGAAAGGAAATGAAATCGAAATCCCGCTCGTTCCTGATGCGGAAGATCGCGCTGCACGCAGCGTTGACGCCGCTTGCGATCCTCTGGCTCTTCCCGCTCTGGATGATGTTTGTCTTCTCGACGATGCCGGATCATGGGATATTCAGCCCCGAGATCGTGCTCTGGCCATCCACGGACTTTGCCGCCAATTTTTACAACCTGCAGGCGGACACGAATTTCGTCCGGGCAATGTTCATCTCTATCATCGTCGCGGTCATCTACACCGTCTTGTCGGTCATGTTGACTTCAATGGCAGGCTGGGCACTGGCACGTTATCGCTTCGCGGGCAGATCTCTCGTGATTGCGATTATCCTGGGCACGATCACCTTGCCTTTCGCCGTGGTGGTCATTCCGCAATTCATCATGGTCGCGCGCGAGTTCAAGCTTGCCAACACCTGGGTGGCACTGATTGTTCCGCCTCTGTTCAATTCGCTCGGTGTGTTGTTCATGCGTCAGGCGTTCTCGATGATGCCGACGGAGCTTTTCGACGCGGCCAGGGTGGAAGGCGTGAAGGAGTGGCGGATATTCCTCCACATCGCCTTGCCGTTGGCGCGCCCGACAATGGCAGCACTTGCGATCATTCTGTTCCTCGCGTCCTGGAACAACTACCTGTGGCCGCTGATGATCAATTCGCGGCCGAACATGATGACGGCGCCGGTGGCACTGGGTACCCTGATCGGTCTCACGAAGGTCTCCTGGGGAGGAATCATGGCCGGTGCGGTGCTGCTCACGGCACCGGTCCTCGTTGTCTTCATTTTCCTGCAGCGCCATTTCATCGCCGGTATCTCGGCCGGTGCCGTCAAATAGTCGGGGAGGTCCATGGCAGAAATCGCTCTCGAAAATGTCGTCAAACGCTTCGGTGCATATGAGGTGGTTCATGGCGCCAGCCTGGAGATCGTGGATGGCGAATTCGTCGTCTTCGTCGGGCCGTCCGGATGCGGAAAGTCAACCCTCCTGCGTATGATCGCCGGGCTGGAGGAAATTTCCGCAGGCACGATCAGCATCGGCGGAAAAGTCGTCAACGACACGGAGCCGTCGGATCGCGGTATTGCGATGGTTTTTCAGTCCTATGCACTCTATCCTCACATGACCGTCCGCCGGAACCTTTCCTTCGGGTTGGAAATGAACGGCAATCCGAAAGACGACACGGCCCGGCGTGTCGCGCGGGCTGCCGATATATTGCAGATCAACGAACTCCTGGAGCGACGCCCCGGCCAGCTTTCCGGCGGCCAACGTCAGCGTGTCGCCATCGGACGGGCGATCGTCCGCGAGCCGCAGGTGTTCCTTTTCGACGAACCTCTATCGAACCTCGACGCCGAACTCCGCGTCCAGATGCGTGTCGAGATTTCCAAGCTGCACAAGCAGCTTGGCACGACCATGATCTACGTGACCCATGATCAGACCGAAGCCATGACGCTTGCCGATAAAATCGTCGTATTGCGGGCGGGGCGCATCGAGCAGGTGGGAGCGCCGCTCGACCTTTATGACGACCCCGCCAATCAGTTCGTCGCAGGTTTCGTGGGGTCGCCCAAGATGAACTTCCTGAGAGCCGAGGTGATGGACCGCAGCCCGAACGGGATCACCGTGGCCCTGGCCTCAGAAGGTCAGATAAACCTTACCATTCCAATTTCGTCCGGCGTCGCGCCCGGCAGTCCTGTAATCCTCGGCATCCGGCCGGAGCACTTCGTCAAGGCGGGAGAAGGTGACGCCGATTTGAGGGTTGCTGTCGAGGTGGCCGAGCATCTCGGCAATACCAGCTATGTCCATGCAAGTCTTTCCGGCGAGACGATCGTCATCGAGCAGCCGGAATCCCGCCACAACGGCGATAGCGAGCACCTGACCGTGGGCGTGTCCGCCCGACGCGTCTTTCTTTTCGACGAGACAGGCAATCGTCTCCGCTGAGCAATTTCATCATCCAAGGGAAAAGTCATGACCATAGAAAACAAAATCCGCTGGGGCATTATCGGGCCTGGCACGATTGCGCGCGCCTTCGCCGAAGGGATTACACATTCACAAACCGGCAAGCTCGTTGCCATCGCCACGCGCAATCCGGACAAACCCGGGCTTTCAGAGGCCTTTCCGGGTGCGAGGATCGTCGCCGGTTATGAGGCGCTGCTTGGTGATCCGGAGATAGACGCAGTCTATATCGCGGTTCCCCATACGGGACACGCGGAATGGGCGATCAAGTCCATCCGCGCCGGCAAACATGTGCTGGTCGAAAAGCCGATTGCGCTTTCCGCCTATGATGCCGACGTCGTCTTCTATGAAGCCGGAAAAGCGAAAGTTTTCGCCGGCGAGGCCTATATGTACCGTCTTCATCCGCAGACGGCGAAGCTCGTAGAACTGGTGAAGAGCGGCGTAATCGGAGACGTCAGGATCATCCGCTCGAGCTTCGGCTTCAACATGGGAGGCTTCAAGCCTGAACATCGCCTTTTTAACAACGACACGGCGGGTGGCGGAATTCTGGATGTCGGAGGCTATCCGGTCTCCATGGTCCGTCTGATTGCAGGAGCCGTCGAGGGCAAGGATTTTCTGGAGCCAAAGACAGTCGCCGGCGTAGCCCATCTCGGTCAATCAGGTGTTGACGAATGGGCTTCCGCCGTTCTCAAATTTGACAACGGCATCGTCGCAGAGGTCTCCTGCTCGATCATGGCTCAGCAGGACAACACGCTGCGTATCATCGGCTCCGAAGGACGGATCGAAGTCAAGGATTTCTGGTTCGCTTCGGGCCGACAAGGGGGTGTCGGGCGGATCGAGATCTTCAGAGGGAACGAGCGCGAGACGATTGAGCTTGAGGAGAGGCGGTATCTCTATTCCTTCGAGGTGGATGCGGCCGGCGCAGCTATCCGGGAAGGCCGGACCGAATTCGCCTGGCCCGGCATGAGCGCTGCGGATTCACTTGGAAATTTGCGCGTGCTCGATCAATGGCGGGCTTCGGTCGGCCTGGAATATGGCGTGGAGAAGGCTGCAAAGCGTCTCACGAACCTCGCCGGAGGGACCGTTCGTGCCGGCCGCAATGTGCCCAAGCGGCAGATTCCCGGCTTAGCGAAACCGGTTTCCGTCGTCAGCCTGGGGTTTGAGTTCTTCCCGAACTTCGCTGCGGCATCTTTGACCATGGATGCCTTCTATGAAGCGGGAGGAAATGTTTTCGATACCGCCTATGTTTACGGCGCCGGCAAGACGGAGAAGATTTTCGGCGACTGGCATACGAGCCGAAGGCTGCCTCGCGAGGATTTCATCCTGATCGGCAAGGGCGCTCACTCGCCGCTCTGCTATCCCGATGTGATTGCCAGGCAACTGGATCAATCGCTCGACCGCCTCAAGACCGACTATGTGGATGTCTATTTCATGCATCGCGACAATCCGGATGTTCCGGTCGGTGAGTTCGTCGATGCCATGGATGCGGAAGTGAAACGTGGCAGGATCCGCGGCATCTTCGGCGGGTCGAACTGGAGCCGCGAACGCATGGACGAAGCAATCGCCTATGCCCGCAAGAACGGCAAGGCAGTTCCCGGCGCCCTCTCAAACAATTTCTCGCTTGCCGAAATGCTCGACCCGATCTGGGCAGGATGTGTTGCCGCATCTGACGATGATTGGAAGAGATGGTTGATGGAGAGGCAGATCCCGAACTTTGCCTGGTCGAGCCAGGGGCGCGGCTTCTTCACAAGCCGGGCGGGTCGTGACAAACGCGATGACGAGGAACTCGTTCGCGTCTGGTATTCCGAACGCAATTTCCAACGTCGCGACCGGGCAATAGAGCTTGCTGAAAAGCTTGGGCGTCACCCGATCCACGTCGCATTGGCTTATGTCATCGCACAACCTTTCCCTGTCATACCTCTGATCGGGCCGCGGACCGTGGGCGAGCTCGAGGACAGTCTTTCGGCCCTCGATATCCAGCTATCGCCGGGGCAGGTGGCATGGTTGGAAAACGGATCATAATATCGAGCGCCAAACGGCTGGGCTTTCGGCTCGGCCGTTGCAAACTCGGGTCATGGTCATGAATGAAAGTCAGCGCCGCTTTGGTGGCTGTGTTTCCGTTCGCATATTCCGCTCATCCTGAGCAAGCTTACCTGCCGTGCTGCAGTTCGCCGGACGGCTAAATCCTAGAGCAGTCTCGTCTCCTGGATAGGCTATATCGATCTCTCTGATATCGATAACTTCTCGTCAACCAAAAAATCCTTGACGCGACTCGGAGAGGCGTTCAGCTTCCGTAACGGAATTGAGCGAATATTTTTCATTTCAGCGTAACCGGTGGTGGCCTCTGTTAGTTCGGTTGCTCAGCGTATAAAATCAGACGGGAATCACGTGCCCGGTCAAGCCGGCTTCATATCGGAGGTTTATCCTGCCTCTGGTCATCGAAGGGAGCAAGGCATGGCGGACACGAAGGGGAACAAACGCATGGCTGTATCGGCGAAGAAATCGGGAGCGGAGAGCACAGGAGCTGTGGTCGAGCCGCGCGTGCTCGCCGACGAGGCGATCGCCAGGGATGCGCGGGCGCTTTCCGAACAGCTGAAGGCGATGCGCGAGCGGCTCTTTCCCCCGGCCTCGATGAAATCGCTGCGTGCCTTTTCGTCCGGAGAGGCGGCAAAGCTAATCGGCGTATCCGATGGCTATCTCCGCCAGCTTTCGCTGGCAGGAGAAGGGCCACAGCCGGAGACGGGCGCCGGCGGCCGGCGCTTCTATTCGCTTGCCGACATCAATGCGCTCCGCCGCCATCTTGCCGAACAGGCGCTTGCCAAGGGGAACATCGCCAAGGCGCGGTCCTACCTGCCGCGTCGCGACGCGGTGCGCGGGGAACACCTGCAGGTGATTTCGGTCACCAACTTCAAGGGCGGCTCGGGCAAGACGACGTCTGCCGTGCATCTCGCCCAGTATCTGGCGTTGACCGGTCACCGGGTTCTGGCCATCGACCTCGATCCGCAGGCCTCGCTTTCGGCCCTCTTCGGCTATCAACCGGAGCTCGATCTCACCGGCAACGACACGCTCTACGGCGCGATCCGCTATGACGACGAGCAGCGTCCCTTGGCGGACATCATCCGGAGCACCTATTTTCCCGGCCTCGATCTCGTGCCGGGCAATATCGAGCTGCAGGAATTCGAGCACGTGACGCCACAAGCGTTGTCTCGCCGCCAGAACGGCGAAGACGCTGGGCCGCTTTTCTTCGCACGTATCCAGGCAGCACTGCAGACGGTGGAAGCCGACTACGACGTTGTCGTGATCGACTGCCCGCCGCAGCTCGGCTACCTGACACTCTCGGCGCTGTGTGCCTCCACCTCGGTCATCGTTACCGTGCACCCGCAGATGCTCGACGTCGCCTCGATGAACCAGTTTCTCTTCATGACGTCCGATCTGCTTGCAGTCGTACGCGAAGCGGGTGGTACGTTGAATTTTGATTTCCTGCGTTATCTCGTCACCCGATATGAACCGAATGACGGGCCGCAGGCACAGATCGTCGGTTTTATGCGCTCGCTCTTCGGGGATCGCGTGTTGACGGCTCCGATGCTGAAATCAACGGCGGTCTCGGACGCTGGGCTCACCAAGCAGACACTTTATGAGGTGGGCCGCGAGAATTTCACCCGCACCACCTATGACCGCGCTCTCGAGGCGATGAATGCCGTCAACGATGAGGTCAAAGCGCTGATACACACTGCCTGGGGTCGATAGAGGACGGAACTGAAGGAAGGTTTTGGGAATGGCGGGAAGCCGCAAGAATGAGTTGAGGGCATTGTTCGGGGGAGGGCTGGCACCGACCGAACCTGCCCGTGCGCCTGAGACGAAATCCATGCCCGAGGCTGAGGCCAAACCTGCGCCGGCGGGAGAGGGTGCCCTGCCGCCCCGCAGCGCATCGGGCGCCGTCAAGGCGATGGGGCTTTCCCTGGGAGCCATGACTCGCGAGGTCGAAGAGGCGCGCGCGCTTCGACAGGCATTGAGCGAAGGAGAGCGCGTCGTCACCATCTATCCAGACAGGATCGATTCCTCCTTCATCGAGGATCGGCTGATGCTCGATGGGCATGAGGATGGGGATTTCGCGGCGCTGGTGGACAGCATCCGCGAGAGCGGCCAGCAGGTGCCGGTGCTGCTGCGTCCGCATCCGGAAAAGCAGGGCCGCTACCAGACCGCCTACGGCCATCGCCGCGTCAAGGCCGCTGCTCGTCTCGGCATCGAGGTAAAGGCGATCGTCAGGCCGCTCTCCGACGACGAGTTGGTGTTGGCGCAGGGTAAGGAGAATGCCGAACGCCGTAACCTCTCCTTCATCGAGCGCGGGTTGTTTGCCAGGAATCTCGTGAGCCTCGGTTTCGACCGCAAGGTGGTCGGCGATGCACTGGCCGTGCAGAAAAGCGAGTTGTCACGCCTCCTGCAGGTGGTGGAAAGTGTGCCCGAACGATTCATCCGGGCTGTCGGGCCGGCACCGAAGGTCGGGCGCGAGCGCTGGATGAAGCTCGGCGAAATCCTCTCGCGGGAGGCCAAGCAGCATATCGCGACCGACGTGATCCATACCGAACGGTTCAAGGTGGCCGACAGCGACAGCCGTTTCCAGATATTGTTCGGACGGCTCGATGCGAGCATGAAGCCTGAGCCTGCCAAGCCGCAGGAGTTGAAGGATAGGAACGGTCAGGTCTTCGCCCGCGTGAGGCGCGAAGGGAAGACGAAGCGTATCGAATTTGCGGCGGATGTCGACGCGGCCTTTGTCGACGAGGCGGCGGCATTGCTCGTCGCCCGTTACGAGGAGTTTCTGACAGGTCGATCGGCCGGAAAGAGCTGAAAGTTGTCTTGCATGTTGCCGAAAGCGGAAATCGATTCTGGGCAATGGCATGCATAAACGGAAGTAGAAATGCCTTAACGGGCGTACAGGAACACACGGAAAGGAAGCTACGAGAGCAAGAAAAAGGCCCCCAAAACGTCACCGTCCTGGAAGCCCTCTTCAATCTAAGCAGTTCAAGAGAATCACTTCCATAGTCCAAAGTCAAGAGTCGGCGGCAGAAATGCCGTGTCCGAGCGTGGAAGATTTTGGCTGATTACGACGTTTCCGCGGGCGCTTGCCTCCGAACGGAGACGGATATGGTGGAAAGACTGGCAACGACGCCTTTTGGCGGCGCGCAATTTTCTGCGCGCAATTTTGCCCTCCGAGCCGAAATGGAGCGCCGGCAGGAACGTCTGCGCGCGGGCGAGGGTGGCAATCACACCGGTAAGGCCGAGAAATGGCAGCTTATCAGGGCGCTCACCGAGGCGAGGGAGGCCTATGGCCTCTCGGACCGCTCGATCACGGTGCTTGAAGCGCTGACGAGCTTTCATCAGGAACGCGAACTCGATGGCAGTGCGCCACTCATCGTCTTTCCATCGAACGTGGAACTGTCAATCCGCTCCCGCGGCATGTCGCCTGCGACGCTGAGGCGGCATCTGGCAGCTCTGGTCGAGGCAGGGCTGATCTTCCGCCGCGACAGCGCCAACGGCAAGCGTTTCTGCCGCCGTGATGGGAGCGGTCAGGTTGAGAGCGCCTTCGGGTTTGACCTGGCGCCCTTGGCGCTGCGGGCCGACGAGATCTTTTCACGCGCAGAAGCCGCACGGGCGGAGGCGAAGCGGATCGCCCGGGTCCGTTCGGAGATCACGTTGCATCTGCGCGACATTGCCAAGACCGTGGAAGCGGCGCTCAACGAAAGCAGGGCAGGGGACTGGATAGCCTACCTGGAGCGACTGCAGGCACTTTCCGGCCGTGTGCCGAGGCAGGCAGAGTTCGTGGAACTGGAAATCCGCTGCGACGCGCTGATCCGGTTGAGGGCTGAGGTGGAGACCGCTTACCTTAATAGCCTCACAGAACTGGAAATGAGCGCCAATGAGTCTGTTTTTGAGCATCATATTCAGAATTCAAACACAGACCCAAATCTTGAATTAGACGGCAATGAACATAATACCCCGGCGCCGCGAATGCCGGAGATCGCCCCGGAACGCAAATCTGTCGGGATTGGGCTGAAGGAATTCCTGAAAACTTGCCCGCAGATTGCCGATTATGCTCGCAGCGGGGTGAAGAACTGGCGGGATGTGGTGGCGGCGGCCGATCTTGTCCGCTCGATGCTGGGCATCAGCCCGAGTGCGTGGGCGGCGGCACGGGCTGCAATGGGAGACATTTCCACCGCAATCGTCGTCGCGGCAATCCTGGAAAGGGCGGAAGATATCCGCTCGCCGGGCGGTTACCTGCGCGATTTGACACGGAAGGCGGAAAAGGGCCGCTTCTCTGTTCATCCAATGCTGAACGCGCTGAAGGGATAGCGGCGGGTCGCTCGGGATGGAATTGAGGAGCGTCAGGATTCGCATGCCTTCCTTTGATGACTTTGATCCGAAAGGCTAATATTGACAGTGAATGTATACAGACTTATTGCTTCTGTAACGTCGCGATGGAGGATGGGAAAACTGACGGTTTCCGGAGTGGGGTCTGTAATTCCTTTTTTACGAATACCTTTTCTGCGCTTGTTATATCGCGCCATAGATTGGCCAGGTGCCGGATGAAATGTTCGGGAAATAGGGAGGCAGGGGCGGTGGTGTATACACGGTTTCGTGAGACCATCTCAGAAAGAGTCCCCAGATGATCAGAAAGCAGCGACCCAGGATATCGCGTCAATGAAAAAGGGAAATTGTGGGCCGGCAGATCATTTCAACTGGTTGACTGCTTGTTCTGCTGAACCTGATATGCTCTGCAAGCCGTGACGGGCCATGGCCGCAAGGAGGATGCGGCCTGTCACGCAAGCTTTGGAAATGATCATCTTTTTGAGGAGGAAAAGAAATGATTACCAGAAGGACACTGATGGCTGCGACCGGGATCGCTTTGAGCGGTCTTGTGGCTCTGCCGGCGGTTGCACAGGAGACAGTCAAGATCGGCCTCGTTCTGCCGATGACCGGTCCGTTTGCGTCCACCGGTCGCCAGGTCGAGGCCGGCGTGAAGGCTTACATGGCGCTGAACGGCGATACCGTCGCCGGCAAGAAGATCGAAGTTGTCCTTCGCGACGACGCCGGTGTTGCTGACCAGACTCGCCGTATAGCCCAGGAACTCGTCGTCAACGATGGGGTCAAGATGCTGATGGGCTTCGGCCTGACGCCGCTTGCCATGTCGGTCGCTCCGGTCCTTAACCAGGCGAAGATCCCGGCGATCATCACGTCGGCCACGACATCTGCGATCATGCCGCAATCGCAATATTTTGCCCGCACTTCGATGGCCGGCCCGCAGTCGGCTGTTCCGGTCGCCACTTGGGCGGTGCAGAACAACCTGAAACGCGTCGTCACCCTCGTTTCCGACTACGGTCCAGGTATCGACATCGAGCAGGGGTTCACCAACCAGTTCAAGAAGGAAGGCGGCACGATCGTCGAAGCTGTCCGTGTTCCGCTCGCCAACCCGGATTTTGCACCCTTCCTGCAGCGCGTGCGCGATGCCAAACCCGATGCGGTCTTCGCCTTCGTGCCGTCGGGTGTCGGCTCGCTGTTCATGAAGCAGTTCATCGAACGCGGACTGGCGGATGCGGGCATCAAGCTGATCGGTACCGGCGATATCACCGACGATGATCTTCTGAACGGCATTGGTCCGGCAGCCAAGGGGGTCATAACCGGCCATTTCTATTCGGCCCTGCACGACAGCCCGGAAAACAAGGCCTTCGTTGAGCAGGTGAAGAAAGACAACAAGGGCATGCGTCCGAACTTTATGTCGGTCGGTGGTTATGATGCCATGACGCTGGCCTATGCAGCCCTCAAGAAGACTGACGGCGACACGGATGGCAGCAAACTCATTGAAGCCATGAAGGGGGCATCGTGGGTAAGCCCGCGCGGCCCGATCACCATTGACCCGGCGACCCGGGACATCGTGCAGGACATCTACATGCGCGAGGTCAAGGAAGTGGATGGCGAACTCTACAATGTCGAGTTTGCAACCTATCCAAAGATCAAGGATCCGAATGTCAAATAAGGTGTAGCGAAACCCTCGGCAGGGGGTGGCGGGCGCGTGCCCGCCATTCTTGTTTTGTTGGGAGGCTTCTCCGATTTCTTCCGGTGGGAACATCCGGCAGCTTTCGCTTGAGCCTGCATTTCAGTTTCCGTACAAGGCAGCGCAATGAGCCTCTTGCCGACCGCACCCACGCCCAGGATACTGCAGCACAGCCTGCGGCACCTGAGGGCGTTTCTTGCGGTCGTTGATACCGGCTCGGTCACCAAGGCAGCGGAATTGTGCTTCGTATCGCAGCCCGCCGTGACGCAGGCGCTGTCGAAAATTGAGAAAACGGCTGGCATGCTGCTCTTTTCCCGCACGCCGCAACGCGTCTTTGCCAATACCGCCGGAGAAATGCTGGCGCGGCGCATCAGGCGCGCCTTCGGTTATCTCGACCCGTCCCTTTCCGAGCTCTCGCCAAGGCTCAAGGTGACGGCTACGACGGCACAGCTGAAATCTCTGATCGCCGTCCGGGAGACCGAGAACTTCACGCTCGCCGCGCGGCGGCTTGGCTTGAGCCAGCCCGCCGTATACCGCGCGGTCAGTCAGCTCGAACAAGAAGCAGCGCGGCCGCTCTTCGAACGCACGTCCTATGGGATTGTCGCGACCCGCCCGGCGCAGGTGCTTGCCCAGGCAGCAAAGCTCGCCTTCCTTGAACTCGAACAGGCGGATGCCGACATGGCCGAGCTCACGGCGGCTGAAGCCGGCCAGATCGTCATCGGTGCCACGCCTCTTGCAAAATCCTATGTGCTGCCGAAGGCGATCGCGAGCTTCCGAAAATTCCGTCCAAACCTTCCCATCCACATCCAGGAAGGTCCTTATCCTGACCTGCTCGGAGCTTTGCGCCGGGGCGAGATCGATTTCCTGCTCGGCGCATTGCGGGAGCCTGCGCCGATCGGGGACGTCGAGCAGAGGGTCCTGTTCTACGACACCGTCGTTCTGGTTGCGGGCAACGATCACCCCTTGGCCGGAAAGTCAGAAATCATGGTCGAGGAACTTGCCGCCTATCCCTGGGTCGTCGGCCAGAGCGGCACGCCAATCCGCCGCTACTTCGATGGCATATTCGCCAATGCAGCCAGCGGGTCGCCCAAAAGCATCGTCGAATCCGGGTCGCTCATCCTGATGCGCGAACTTTTGGACACGAGCGAGCATCTTGGGTGCACGTCAAGGCTTCAGGCGGAAGCGGAAATAGCGCGGGGGTTGATGCGCGCCTTGCCTTTCGATCTGAGCTACACGTCGAGACCGATCGGGGTGACGCTTCGCAAGGACTGGCTGCCGACCGCCGCCCAGCAGACGTTTCTGGAACTTCTGCCGACACGGCCCGATCGGCCGCTATAACGAGAACTTATGAGCACGGCAGACGATCTGATAAACATCTGGTCCGCGTCCGGTCTAATAGTGGGAGCTGGAGCATGCCCCGGGAGAGATTGCAGCTTGAAGCTTACGCCACAGGCGGAAACGAAAGCGAAAATAATGGGGCATCAAAGTACCGTAGCCGGTTGACGACTATGTATACATTCATCGATATAGGCGACAGATCGTGAGGATTTGCCGCTTCGGTTGAAAAATCGGCTGGCTGGCAAGAGGCCGATAGACATAATCCGCACCCTGAGGAGGAGACTCATGCTGAAGAGAAGAACATTGGTGGCTGCCGCAGGCGCGGCGCTTGGCTGCCTTGCCGCATTTCCGGTGGCCGCGCAGGAAGTTGTGAAAGTTGGCCTTATCCTGCCGATGACGGGACCGTTTGCTTCCACCGGACGCCAGGTCTCGGCCGGTGCAAAGACCTTCATCGAAACCCATGGCGATACCGTCGCCGGCAAGAAGATCGAGCTCATCATCCGTGACGACGCAGGTGTTGCCGATCAGACCCGCCGCATTGCGCAGGAACTGGTGGTCAACGACGGCGCCAAGGTTCTCGCGGGCTTCGGTCTCACTCCTCTTGCCATGTCGGTCGCGCCGGTCGCGACCCAGGCGAAGGTTCCGGCGATCGTGATGGCTGCCGGCACGGCATCGATCACCAAAGCCTCGCCGTTCATTACCCGTACCTCTGGTACGCTGCCGCAATATTCGCTTCCGGTTGGTACCTGGGCTGCCCAGAATGGTATCAAGAACGTCGTAACGCTCGTATCCGACTACGGACCGGGCATCGACGCCGAAAAATGGTTCACCAAGGAGTTCAAGGCCAAAGGCGGCGAGGTCACCGAGGCCGTGCGCGTTCCATTGCAGAACCCCGACTTTGCACCTTTCCTGCAGCGCGTGCGCGACGCCAAGCCGGATGCGGTCTTCGTTTTCCTTCCGTCGGGCGTCGGTTCGCTGTTCATGAAGCAGTTCTCCGAACGCGGGCTTGCCGATGCCGGTATCAAGCTGATCGCCACCGGTGACGTCACCGACGACGACATCCTCAACAGCATGGGCAAGCCGTCGATCGGCACCATCACCGGTCATTTCTACGCAACCGCGCACGACAGCCCGGAAAACAAGGCCTATGTCGAGGCTTTCAAGAAAGCCAACGATAACATGCGCCCGAACTTCATGTCGGTTGGCGGCTATGACGGCATGGCGCTGATCTATGCCGCGCTTGAAAAGACCAAGGGCGATGCGAGCGGTCCCGCCTTCATGGAAGCCGTCAAAGGGCTCTCCTGGACGAGCCCGCGCGGTCCAGTCTCCATTGATCCCGAGACCCGCGACATCATCCAGAACATCTATATGCGCGAGGTCAAGGAAGTGGACGGTGAGTTGCAGAACGTCGAGTTCCAGACGTTCGAGGCACTCAAGGATCCGGAAAAGGCAGAAGCCAAGTAAAGACTGGATACCCCCTTACCCCGCCTCGCAAGCCGGCAGCAGCTCCTCGCTAGCGGAGAGTTGGTGCCGGCAGCCGGGTGAGGAGTTATCTGGCAGCGCCCCTTAGTCACAGGAAACTCGGGGCTTGAGCCGCCTCGGTTTCGAGGCAACAATGCCGGGAGGCATCATGGGTGCAGTAACCAGGAATTCAGGGCCCTCTAGAGAAGATTTCGCATGCTGACCATTCTGTTTGACGGCGTAGCTTACGGCATGTTGCTGTTCATCCTCGCCTGCGGGCTGACGGTGACGCTTGGCCTCATGAACTTCATCAACCTGGCGCATGGCGCTTTCGCCATGGCCGGCGGCTATGTGACCGTCATCATGATGAACCGCTACGGCATTTCCTTTTACTGGTGTCTGCCAGCGGCCTTCCTCGCGTCGGCGCTGATCGGCCTCGTCTTGGAGCGCACGCTCTATCGGTGGCTATACCAGGCGCCGCACCTCGACCAGGTTCTCTTCTCGATCGGTATCGTCTTTATGGCAATCGCCGCGACGGACTATTTCATGGGCGGTCAGCAGCAACTCATTAATCTGCCCCCGGAACTTTCGGGTCGGATGGATGTCTTCGGTGTGGGTGTCGGCCGTTACCGGCTCTTCACCATCGTCGTCTGCGCCCTGCTTGCGGTCGCGCTGCAACTCATCCTGTCGAAAACCCGCTTCGGCAGCCGGCTGCGCGCCGCAGTCGATGACCGGCGTGTGGCAATGGGGCTCGGCATCAATGTGCCTGTCGTCTTCGCACTGACCTTCGCCTTCGGTTCGGGTCTTGCCGGCCTCGGCGGGGCGATGGGCGCGGAAATCCTCGGGCTTGATCCGAACTTCCCGCTGAAGTTCATGATCTACTTCCTGATCGTGGTATCCGTGGGTGGCACTTCGACTGTTTCGGGCCCGTTCCTCGCCGCCCTGCTGCTCGGTATCGCCGATGTCGCGGGTAAGTATTATGTTCCCGCCATCGGCCCCTTCGTCATCTATGCGCTGATGATCGTCATGCTGATCGTGCGCCCGAACGGACTGTTCGCAAGGGGTGGCCGATGAGCGCTGTTCAACAGGAAACCACAGTGACGGCAAACCCGACCGCCGACGCCGAAAGCCGCGCGACCAGGCTGATGAAGCGCAGAAGCCGCGTTCGTTTCTACGAGATCGTCATCTGGCTTGCCGCGATCGCAGCTTATTTCGTGTTGCCATCGAAGATGCTGATCCTCACCGAGATTGCCATCCTGGCATTGTTTGCCGTCTCGCTCGACCTGGTACTCGGGTTTGCAGGGATCGTCTCGCTCGGTCACACCGCCTTCTTCGGATTCGGCGCCTATGTCGCCGGCCTGCTGGCCCTGCATTATATCGCCGAGCCGGTGATCGGGCTGATCGTGGCCGGCATTCTGTCCGGTGTGCTGGGCCTGCTGACCAGCTTCCTCATCCTGCGCGGTTCGGACCTGACCCGCCTGATGACCACGCTCGGCATCGGCCTGATGATGGCGGAACTGGCCAACCAGATGGCCTGGCTCACTGGCGGTGCCGACGGGCTGAGCGGTTTCTCGCTCAATCCGGTCCTCGGACTCTTCGAGTTCGATCTTTTCGGCAAGACCGGCTACCTTTATTGCCTTGCCGTGCTCTTCATCGGAACGATGATCATGCGCCGCATCGCCTTTTCGCCTTTCGGCCTGTCGCTGAAGGCGATCAAGGGCAATCCGATGCGAGCCGCCATGATCGCGGTACCAGCGCGCAAACGCATCGTCACAGCCTATACGATTGCCGCTGTCTTCGCCGGTATGGCGGGCGCCCTGCTCGCCCAGACGACGAGTTTCGTCTCGCCGGACGTGCTCGCCTTCCACCGCTCGGCCGACGTGCTTCTCGTGCTCGTCATCGGCGGTACGGGCTATCTCTACGGCGGCATTTTAGGGGCCGTGCTGTTCACGCTGGTGAAGGACTGGCTCTCGGTCGTCACGCCGCAATACTGGATGTTCTATATCGGTCTGATCCTGGTCGTGCTCGTGTTGATCGGCCGTGACCGGCTGGCGCGCTGGATCGAATATCTGCCGGAACGCTTCTCGAAGTCGAAGGAGGAGGGCCGATGAGTGACATCGTTCTTGAAACCAGGAACCTGAAGCGCCATTTCGGCGCCTTCCTTGCCACCAATGACGTGAGCCTGAAAGTGGAGCGCGGCGCCCGCCATGCGCTGATCGGCCCGAATGGCGCAGGCAAAACGACGCTGATCAACCTTCTCACCGGCGTTTTGCCTCCTTCGGAAGGCAAGGTCTTCCTGGAAGGGGAGGACATCACCTCGATGGCGTCCTTCCGGCGCGTCAAGCGCGGGCTTACCCGCACCTTTCAGATCAATCAGCTCTTCAGCGACTTCACGCCGCTCGAAACCGTGGCGCTGGCGATTGCCGAACGAGAAGGCGTTGGCCACAATCTGTGGCGGTCGATCGCCGGCTACGGGAGGGTCGTCGACGAAGCGGCAGCCCTTCTTGCCCGCTTTGGGCTTGCTTCGGTGATGGCCGAGCGCACCGTCATCCTGCCTTATGGCAAACAGCGTTTGTTGGAGATCGCACTCGCCTTCGCGTCCAAGCCTCGCGTGCTTTTGCTCGATGAGCCGGCCGCCGGCGTCCCGGAAGACGAGCGGCACGAAGTGCTGTCGATCGTCTCGGACCTGCCTGCGGATGTAACTGTGCTGTTGATTGAGCACGACATGGATCTGGTCTTTTCGTTTGCAAATCGGATCTCGGTTCTTGTGGCCGGCGCGCTCTTTACCGAAGGCACGGTTGCCGAGATTTCCGCCGATCCGCGCGTAAAGGCCGTCTATCTCGGAGAAAATGCATGAATACCCCGGTTCTGGTCACCGAAAAGCTGGTGGCGGGCTACGGCGAGGCGAGTGTATTGTCCGGTATCAGCCTGACTATTCAGGAAGGCCGGACGCTGGCTCTGCTTGGCCGCAACGGCACGGGCAAGACGACCTTCGTGAATACCCTGGCCGGCGTGACAACCTACCACGCCGGTTCGATCCATCTGATGGGCCGCGATATCACCAGGCTGAGGGCCGACCGCCGTGCGGCGGCGGGTATCGGCTGGGTGCCGCAGGAGCGCAACATCTTCAAATCGCTGACCGTCGAGGAGAACCTCACCGCTATCGCGCGGCCGGGCGTCTGGAACCTGGAACGCGTCTATGGCATGTTTCCGCGCCTTCAGGAGCGGCGGAAGAACCTCGGCAATCAACTCTCGGGCGGCGAACAGCAGATGCTGGCGGTCGGACGTGCGCTGATGGTGAACCCCAAGTTGCTGTTGCTCGATGAGCCGACTGAAGGTCTCGCGCCGATCATCGTCGACGAACTGCTTGCGGCAATCCGCCGGATCGTCGAGGGTGAGGGTATGTCGGCGATCATCATCGAGCAGAAGGCGCGGAAAGTCCTGCCGTTGACCGATGATGCCGTGATCCTTGACCGAGGTGCGGTGGTTTATCAGGGGAGCAGCGCGGAGCTTCTTGCCGACGAGGCGATCCTTGGCCAGCATCTTGGAGTGGAGAAAGGCGCGCGGCACTGACGCGACTTGCTACAGATTTGGCCTCACCGACTTCGCACCGATAGGGTGGGTGAGGGGCGTCGGGACGCAATGTCCTTCCCGCACGGATGAAACGGAGGGAGGGATGGGGCACCATCCCTCCCTCTTTCGTTCATTGCTTCGGAATTCCAGCCTTCTCGATCACATCCGACCATTTCCTGATGTCGTCCGAAAGCCGCTTGCCGATCTCCTCCGGCGTGCTTGAACGAGCTTCGACACCGAGGTCCGCAAATCGCTTCTGGATCGCCGGATCGGCGAGCACTTCGACGAGTGCGGCATTGAGTTTCTTCACCACCTCCGGCGGCGTGCCGGTCGGTGCGAAGATGCCGTTCCATGACGTCACGTCGAAACCGGTGACGCCCTGCTCCTGTGCGGTGGGTACGTCGGGCAGCAACATTGAGCGCGTCGGGCCGGAGGAGGCGACTGCAGTCGCCTGTCCCTGGGTGAGGGCCGCCTTCAGCGCAGTCTGGCTGTCTACGATCACGTCGAGTTCGTCGCCAAGCAGGGCAACGAGAAGATCGGGCGTCGCCTTGTAGGGCACGATGGTGAAATCGATCCCCGAGGTCGACCTGAAGAGTTCGGCGGCGAGATTCTGGCTGCTGCCGACATTGATCGTGCCGACATTCAGTGCCCCCGGATCGGCCTTCGCCGCATCCAGCACATCCTTGAGTGTCTTATATTTGCCGCCAGCCTTGGTGACGAACACGAAGTCGAAATAGGCAAGGCTTGATATCGGCACGAAATCCTTGACCGGATCGAACTGCAGGTTCTTGAAGAGCGGCACGCTGATAGCCGTCCCGTTCGAAAGCAGGGCAAGCGTGTATCCGTCGGCTTCGGCGTTAAGTGCGGCCCGCGCAGCGGTGGCGCCGCCGGCGCCCGGCTGGTTCATGATGACGATCTGCCTGCCAAGCTTCTTGCCGAGCGCATCTGCCACCACGCGCGACGTGATGTCGGCAATTCCGCCAGGACCGAACGGCAGCACAAGGGTGATATCCCGCGAGGGGTAATCCTCCTGCGCAGCGGCGGCAGCGGGCGCGACGATCGCCAGGGCGAGCGCGGGCGCCAACCATTTCATGAATTTGCCGGCCCGCCGAAACAGCCCCGGCGGTTTCTGTGCAACATCGAATGACATTCTCTCCTCCTCTTTTTGAGACCGTTCAGGCCACGAAACCGTAAAGACGCGCGGGATTGTCGACGAGCAGTCGCTGCCGATCCTCCGCACGGATCGCAAGGCGCGGGACCAGATCCACGAGATCGGCCTCGTCCACCGGCTCCTTGAGATTGGGATGCGGGAAATCCGTGCCCCACAAGGTCCGTTCGGGGCTCGCTTCCACAAGCGCCCGAGCGAACGGCACCGCTGCATCGAACGGGAACCGCGAGATGCGCTCCGAGCCACAGACCTTGATCCAGCAATTTTCCCGCCGGACGAGTTCGAGAAGTGCCTGGAAGGCCGGCTGCTCAGTGCCGAGTGCGGTATCGACACGGCCCATGTGGTCGATAACGAAGGGAAGCGGCAGGCTACGGATCATGTCGGAAAGCGGGACGATATCAGCGCCGTCGAGATGCAGAACGACATGCCAGCCGCGGCCCTTGATCCGGTCGATCACGCGGTTGAAGGCGTCCATGTCCGGCGCCCCGCCGAGATGGCGAACGAAGTTGAAGCGCACGCCACGCACGCCGCCGTCATCGAGCGCCTGGTAGGCCCCATCGTCGAATGTGTCGTCGACGATGGCGACGCCGCGATAGCGGTCCGGACGCCAGGCGATCGCGTCCAGCATGGCGCGGTTGTCGGTCCCATGGCAGCTCGCCTGCACGATCACGGCGCGATCGATGCCGAGCCGGTCATGAAGGGCGGCCAGCGCCTCCCTGGGCGCATCGTCAGGTGTATAGCGGCGGTCCGGTGCGTAAGGGAAAACGGCACCCGGACCGAAGACATGGCAATGGGCATCGCAACTGCCGGCAGGCAGTATGAAATCGGGCTTGCGCCGCTTTTCGCCTGCATGGAGGGCAGGGGTCATCAGTTCTTACCTTTCATGATCGATGATTCAGGTGCGGCAGCTTCCGCGGGGAGACTGCGGAAGCTGGCATAGCTCGCCTCGACGATCTGGTTGACGGCAGCCTCCCGGTCTTCTCCGTCGACCGCTCCTCCCGAAAGACGCGTCACGCGCTCCGGGTTGATCAAGGCATAATAGAGTGCCCCGAGCAGGAATTGGCTGCGCCAGACAACGCCTTCCAGTGGCGCGCCGGGCACGCAGTCCGCCAGGGCTTCGATGAAGACGCGGCTCGTTTCGTCGAAGGCGTCGGCGATGATCTTACGAGCATCAGGATTGCCCTCTGCCGAAAGCACGGCGCGCATGCGCGTGAACTCGGCCCCTCCGCCGTCACTTTCGGTGGAGGACGTGAAGGCCGGAACGACATAGGCTCTCAGAACCGCCATCAGCCGCTCGTCCGGATTGCTGATCCGCCGCGCTTCGCCGAGCAGTTCGAGGCGGCGCGCATTCATCGGCTTCGTGTGGCGCTCATAGATTTCTCTGAGGAGATTGGCCTTTGAGCCGAAGTGATAAGTGAGGCTGCCGACATTCGCACCGGAAGCCTTGGCAATGTCCCGGAGCGACACGGCGTTGTAGCCGCTGCGGGAAAACAGCGTCACGGCATTGAGGAGAAGCGTTTCCCGCAGGCTTGGGCGCATACCGGTCCGAAAGTCGATTGTCCTTATAATTTGTACAAGTGTACAAATTGGCATCCGAAGTCAACTGAAAAAGCAAGGAGGGGCAAGCTGGCTCGTAGCTGGCTGGAGAGTAAAGTGGTAAGCCGGCTTCTGCGGGAGGGAGGCCGGAAACGATATGAATAGTTTCATTTTTAACACCACGCCGTCGCTGATTTTCAAGGCAGGTGCTGCGCGCGAGTTGGCAGATCATGTGAGGTCGCGGCTCGGCAACGCCGTTCTGTTCGTCACGGATCCGGGACTGAGAAAGCTCGGGCTCTGCGATCCGGCACTTGTGTCGCTTTCCGACTCCGGTGTGAAAGTCGAAGTGTTCGGGGAGGTGGAGGCCGATCCGTCGCTCTCTACTGTCATGAGGGCAGTGGAGGCTGGAAGGACCGCCGGCGTGACCGGGGTAATCGGCTTCGGCGGCGGCTCTTCGCTGGATGTGGCGAAACTCGCGGCACTTCTGCTCGGTTCTGGCGAGGATATCGATAGCGTCTGGGGTGTCGGAAATGCAAAAGGGCCACGTCTGCCCCTGGCGCTGGTGCCGACCACCGCCGGCACAGGTTCGGAAGTGACGCCTGTCTCCATTATCACCGTGGGTGAAGAGGAAAAGCGTGGCGTCTCCTCGTCCATCAACCTTCCTGATGTCGCGGTGCTTGACCCGGAGCTCACGCTTGGCCTCCCGCCGGCGATCACCGCTGCGACGGGGATCGACGCCATGGTACATGCGATCGAGGCCTATGCCTCGAAGAGTGCCAACAACAACCCGCTCTCGAAAATGCTGGCGAGACAGGCGCTGCAATTGCTGGGCGCAAACATCGAGGCGGCAGTGTCCGATGGGCGCAACATGGAGGCGCGGGGCGCGATGCTGCTCGGGTCTATGCTGGCCGGGCAGGCTTTTGCGAACTCGCCCGTCGCGGCAGTACATGCGCTCGCCTATCCGATCGGCGGCACATTCCATGTTCCGCACGGACTATCCAATGCTCTGGTGCTGCCGCATGTTCTGCGTTTCAACATGTCCGACGCGGCGGATCTCTATGCCGAAATAGCCGCTGATGCCTTCCCACATCTTGTCCGGGAGGAGCAGGTACCGATACGGTGCGCGGCCTTTATCGAAGAACTGGCCGCACTTTCGGAGCGGCTCGGCCTGCCTTTACGACTGCGTGATGTCGGGATCGGCGAAGCCGACCTGCCGAAGCTTGCCGCCGCCGCGATGAAGCAGCAGCGATTGCTGGTCAACAACCCGAGGCGCATGGCCGAAGAGGATGCGCTGATGATCTACAGCACCGCATGGTGACGCCTTGAGATTACTTCATTGCAGAGAGGAATGAATTGTTTTCATTATCCGATGGACAGCGACCAAATGTCTGCGGGAGATTTCCGGATTTGACGTCGGTCAATGAGGGGCATAGACCCTCCGCTTAAGCGGGTTCGTCTGAAAACGCTGCAGCATCACCTCTTCAATGGTTAGAATGTTCCCCATGCTCGAAACCCGTATTCGTCGCCCATCGCTCCTTGATCGCATCACCACCCCCCAGCAGGCTGCCGCTCTAATCAAGGATGGCATGATTATCGGCATGAGCGGCTTCACCCGTGCCGGTGATGCCAAGGCGGTGCCGATCGCCATGGCGGAGCGGGCGAAGACCGATCCGTTCAAGATCACGCTGATCACCGGCGCCTCGCTCGGCCACGACATCGACCGCATGCTGACTGAAGCCCATGTGCTCTCCAGGCGCATTCCCTTTCAGTCGGATGCGACGCTGCGCGCCGCGATCAACCGCGGCGAGGTGATGTTCGTCGACCAGCATCTTTCGGAGACCGTGGAGCATCTGCGTTCCAACCAGCTCGGCCCGATCGACTACGCCGTCATCGAGG
Source organism: Neorhizobium phenanthreniclasticum (assembly GCF_040066075.1). Classification (NCBI taxonomy): domain Bacteria; kingdom Pseudomonadati; phylum Pseudomonadota; class Alphaproteobacteria; order Hyphomicrobiales; family Rhizobiaceae; genus Neorhizobium; species Neorhizobium phenanthreniclasticum. The sequence continues at coordinate 21,506 of NZ_JBEAAL010000025.1, read as the reverse complement.
CGGCGGCGATCACCGAGGATGGCGGCATCGTACCCTCCACCTCGATCGGCAATTCCGCGAGCTTCGCCATTCTTGCGAAGAAGATCATCGTCGAGATCAACCTCAGCCAGCCGGCCGAGCTCGAGGGCCTCCACGACATCTACATACCCACGAAGCGCCCGTCGCGTGTGCCGATTCCGGTTGTCGCCTGCGACAGCCGCGTCGGCTTTCCCTATGTGCCGATCGACCCCGAAAAGATCGCTGCCATCGTCGTGACCGATGTGAAGGACAGTTTCTCAACCGTCGAGCCGGCGGATGTCGACACGAAGGCCATTGCCAGCCATCTCATCCACTTCCTGGAGCAGGAGGTCGAAAAAGGTCGGCTCGATCTGACGCTGCAGCCCCTGCAAGCGGGGATCGGCACGATCGCCAATTCCGTGCTGACCGGGCTCTCGGATGGGCCTTTCCATCATCTGCGCATGTACAGCGAGGTGCTGCAGGACAGCACGTTCGATCTCTTCGATGCCGGGAAGCTAACCTTTGCCTCGGGTTCCTCGATCACGCTTTCGGCCGCCTGCGCTGAGCGGGTTTTTGGCCAGTTCGACAAGTACAAGGAAAAGCTGGTCCTCCGTCCGCAGGAGATCAGCAATCATCCGGAGGTCATCCGCAGGCTGGGCGTGATCGGCATCAACACTGCTCTGGAAGTCGACATTTACGGCAACGTCAATTCCACCCATGTGAACGGCACGCATATGATGAACGGTATCGGCGGCTCGGGCGATTTCGCCCGCAACGCCTATCTGTCTATCTTCGTCACCAAGTCGGTCGCCAAGGGCGGCAAACTTTCCTCGGTGGTTCCCATGGTTCCGCATGTGGATCACACCGAACATGATGTGGACATCATCGTCACCGAAAACGGGCTTGCGGACCTGCGGGAGCTTGCACCCCGCGAGCGCGCCGGGCAGATCATTGCCAACTGCGCCCATCCCGACTTCCGCGATCGTCTGGCCGACTATTTCCAACGTGCCTCAGTCCGCGGCGGGCAGACGCCTCATCTGCTCGAAGAGGCATTTTCCTGGCATGAGCGGAGCCGGCAGACCGGCACCATGCGGCTTGGCTGAGCGAACGACTGTTCCTACCACCATTTGTGAAAATGCTGCACGGGACCGTGGCCGGTTCCCACGGTGAGCGTGCCGGCAGCCGCGATGGCGCCGGAGAGATAGGCTTTGGCGATCGCGACGGCCTCGGCCGGTGAGGCGCCCTTGGCGAGTTCCGCGGCGATCGCGCTGGAAAGCGTACACCCGGTGCCGTGTGTGTTCTTCGTCGCCACGCGATTTCCCTCGAACCAATGGATGCCGGAGGCATCGGCCAGGACATCCGGGCTGTCACTACTTTCAAGGTGACCGCCCTTCACCAGTACCGCCTTCGGACCGATTTTACGCAGGCGTTCGGCCTGATCGGCCATTATCTGGCGGGTGGTGGCGAGGGGTTCGCCGAGCAGGGCGGCTGTTTCCGGCAGATTGGGTGTGACGACGGTGGCAACCGGCATCAGCCGATAGGTGACGGCATCCATCGCCTCCGAAGCAAGCAGCGGGGAGCCTCCCTTGGCGATCATTACCGGGTCGAGCACGATCGGCAGGCTATCGCGATAGGGCTTGAGCACATCCGCAACCGTTTCGGCAATCTCGGTATTGGCAATCATGCCGATCTTTACCGCATCCACCCGCACATCCGCGAAAATGGTGCGGATCTGCTCCGCGACGAACTCGGCAGGCACCGGATGCACACCCGTGACCCCTTGCGTGTTCTGCGCGGTCAGCGCCGTCAGCACGGCCATGCCATAGGTGCCGCGTGCCGAAAACGTCTTGAGGTCGGCCTGAATGCCGGCGCCGCCGGAGGGATCGGAACCGGCGATGGAAAGAATATTGCGGATCATGCGCGTGCCCTTTCGATTTCCTCGGCAATCCTGCGGGTGGCGGCTTTGGGGTCCGGCTGGCCGCAGATCGCGGAGACGACGGCGATGCCTCTCGCGCCGGCGGCAAGTGCTGGGCCAGCATGCTCCGCCTTGATTCCGCCTATCGCAACAGCCGGCACGGGGGCTGCTGCGACGATGCGGGCAAGTCCGTCGAAGCCGATCGGCTGCTTGTGGTCCGGCTTGGTGACGGTCGCAAAGACCGGGCCGATGCCGACATAGTCCACGACGGAGGTATCGATGCGTTGCGCCAGTTCCTCGGTTTCGACCGAGAGACCGAGGATCATGTCCCGGCCAATGCGCTCGCGGGCGATAGCCGCGACCATGTCGCTCTGACCGACATGCAGGCCTGCGGCACCGATTGCGATCGCCGCCTCGACATCGTCATTGACGATCAGTGGCACTCTGGCGCCGGCAAGCGCTGCCTTCAGGGCACGGCCGGTCTCGATGATCTGCGCCGTATCCGCGTGCTTGTCGCGGAGCTGCACGATCGTAGCGCCGCCCTCGACGGCAAGCCGGGCAGTCTCCACCATGCCGATTTCGCGGCAGAGATCGGGATCGAGGACGAGATAGACGGAAAGGTCGAAATTCTTCATGCGCTGACGATCCTGGCTTTGGTATCGAGCGTCTCGGGCGAAAGTGTTGCAAGGCGATCGAGAAAGAGGGGCAAGAAGGAGCCTGGTCCGGCGGCACTGATAGCCGCTTCCTCGCCAGCGACCGCGAACATGGCGAGTGCCGCCGCCGTCGCCTCGAACGGTCCTTCCGGGTTTGCCGCCGCAAAGGCGCCAACGAGGCAGGTGAGCGAGCAGCCGAGGGCAGTGACGCGTGGCATCAGCGCTGAACCGCCCATGATGCGAACCGAGTGCTGGCCGTCGGTGACGAAATCCACTTCACCGGTAACCGCGACGATGGAGCCGCTCTGCCGGGCAAGCGCGATCGCCGAACCTTCCGCCGCCTCGGTCGGATCGCCGCTGTCAACGCCGTGGCCGCTCGACTGGCTGCCTGCCTGCGCAATGATCTCGGAGGCATTGCCACGCACGATCGTGGGTTTCAGCTTCATGAGTTCGGCGACAGCAGCGCGGCGGTAGGCGGTGGCGAAATGGGCGACCGGATCGAGCACCCAGGGCTTGCCGGTTTCGCCAGCGGCTTTCGCAGCTTCCTTCATGCCAGCCAGGAAATCCGGCGAAAGCGTTCCGATATTGATCGTCAGCGCAGATGCGATACTGGCAAATTCGCCGGCCTCCTCTTTCGTATGCACCATGGCGGGCGAGGCGCCGGCAGCGAGCATCACATTCGCCGCGATATTCATCGCCACGAAATTGGTGATGTTCTGGACAAGCGGATTTTTCGCACGCATCGCAGTCAGCAATTGGCCTGGAGTCTGTGTGGTCTGCATTCTCGCCTCGTTCGGCGGGGCAGACGCATGGGTTCTTCTGATCGAAGAACCGAACGACTCCCTCCGCCAGCATGATCTGGTTCAGGTTCAAAGGGTACTTCTCAGCCCAGCTTTACGCCGGACGCCCCTGTCTGGGACAAGGCTTACCGCAGATCGGCCTGCGACCGCCAGCGAATTTTTCTGAAAAATACCCTTGAAGCTCTAGTGGCTGGAGGTTGTAAGGAAGTGCTCGATCCCGAAAGGAAAGAGAAATGGCAGCGACAAATCAGGCTCGGTACAAGGTTGGCGGCATGGATTGCGCAAGCTGTGCGACCAAGATCGACACGGCAGTGCGTCGCATGCCGGGCGTCGAGGATGTGTCAGTATCCGTCGGCGCCGGCACGATGACAGTGAGCCATGACGAAACGAGCGATCTGGGCGCGATCGAGAAAAAGGTGACCGGGCTTGGTTATTCGCTGCGGGCGCTCGGCAGGAAGACGCCATCCGCGACGGTGCATGAGCATGATCACAATGGCGGGCACGATCACAGCCATGACCATAACGACCGCAGCCACTCCACACATGGCGCCAGGGAGATTGAAGGCCTTCATGGTCACGACCACGGGCCGACGGAAGGACCGTGGTGGAAGAGCGCCAAAGGCCGGCTGACCATCGTTGCCGGTGCGGCGCTCGCAATTGCCTACGGGCTCGGCCATGTGGTGCCGGCCTATGACACCTATATATTCACTGCTGCGATGCTGATCGGCCTCGTGCCGATCGCCCGTCGCGCCGTCATGGCAGCCCTTGCCGGCACGCCGTTTTCGATCGAGATGCTGATGACCATTGCCGCCGTCGGAGCGGTCGTCATCAATGCCTCGGAAGAGGCTGCCGCCGTCGTCTTCCTCTTCCTCGTCGGCGAGCTTCTGGAAGGGGTCGCAGCCGGCAAGGCGCGCCAGAGCATCCGCAGCCTCACGGCGCTGGTCCCGAAGAACGCGTTGCTGGAGGTGAACGGGCAGACCCGTGAGGTGCCGGCCGAGAACCTGGCGGTTGGCTCCGTCATCCTCGTGCGGCCAGGCGACCGGATTTCGGCGGATGGCGTCATCGTCGCCGGCACGAGCGCGGTCGACCAGGCGCCGGTGACGGGGGAAAGCACGCCGGTCGTGAAGGGCGTCGGCGATAAGGTTTTCGCCGGCACGATCAACGGCGATGCGGCGTTGCGCGTGCGGGTGACGGCTGCCGCGGAGGACAACACGATCGCCCGCATTGTCCGGATGGTCGAGGAGGCGCAGGAGAAGAAGGCGCCGACCGAGCGTTTCATCGACCGTTTTTCACGCTATTACACACCCGGCGTCGTGGTGGTCGCCGCTCTGGTTGCCATCCTGCCGCCGCTTGTGGCCGGTGCCGCCTGGGGGGTGTGGATCTACAAGGGCCTGGCGATCCTGCTGATCGGCTGCCCCTGCGCGCTGGTCATCTCGACGCCGGCTGCGATCGCTGCTTCGCTTTCCTCCGGTGCCCGTCGCGGCTTGCTGATGAAGGGCGGTGCCGTTCTGGAAACGCTCGGCAAGCTGACGGCCGTGGCGCTCGACAAGACCGGAACGCTGACCGCCGGCAAGCCGCAGGTGACCGATGTGATCGCCTTCGGCCACAATGCCGAAGACGTGCTGCGTTACGCCGCGGCGCTTGAAACCGGCTCGAGCCATCCGCTGGCCGTCGCGATCCTCGCCAAGACGGCGGAGGATGAAGTGGATATGCCGGCTGCGACGGATGCCAAATCCCTGAATGGCAAGGGCGTCGCCGCCACGGTCGAAGGCCAGGAAGTCTTTCTGTGTTCGCCAAAGGCGGCGGCCGAACGGGTATCGCTGCCGATGGCCCATTCCCGGCGGATCGCCGGCCTCAACGACGAAGGCAAGACCGTGTCCGTGCTGATCGTCGGTGGCGTCCTGGCCGGCGCGATCGCCATGCGCGACCAGCCACGCCCCGACGCCATGGCGGGACTGAAAGCACTCTCTGACGCCGGCGTGAAAACCGTAATGCTGACGGGCGACAATGCCCGCACGGCGTCTGCAATCGGCAAGGAACTCAACGTCGAGGTGCGAGCCGAGCTGATGCCGGAAGACAAGAGCCGCATCGTCGGCGAACTGAAGCGTGAGGGTTTCGTGGTCGGCAAGGTCGGTGACGGCATCAACGATGCACCGGCGCTTGCTGCTGCGGATGTGGGGATTGCGATCGGCGGCGGCACGGATGTCGCGCTTGAGACTGCCGGTGCGGCCGCGCTGCATGGGCGGGTCCTGGACATCGCCGACATGATCGAACTCTCGAAGCGGACGATGCGCAACATCTACCAGAACATCACCATTGCGCTCGGCCTGAAGGCGGTGTTCCTGATGACCACGATCCTCGGCGTCACCGGGCTCTGGCCCGCAATCCTTGCCGATACCGGCGCGACCGTGCTGGTCACCCTTAATGCGCTTCGTCTGCTGCGGATCAAAGCTGTCTGACGTTGACTGAGGAACATCGGTACATGCCGAGGGTTATGGTCTGGGAAACCGAAGACCATGAGGAGGCCCGAGATGAGCAGCAGACTTCCCCCTACACCCTCCGATAACCTGAGCCACAAGGGGCCTGGCGAACAGGCCCATGCAGAGACCAGGCGCGGCACGATCAAAGCCGCCAATGATCCCGGCAAGCAGGGCCAGCAGGGCAATACGAAGATCAACACGACCCATCAGGGCTATCAGCAAGACCGATAGGAGTTGTTCCATGTCCACATCGCAGAAGACCCCGGCGAGCATCCGCCAAGGTGGGCCCGGTGCTTCGCATAAAAATGCCAAAGCGCCGGTGAGGGCTGAGAAACCATCGGCGGATGACGACCGGCAATTCCGGAGTCGGGTTTCCGGCGGTGGCGGGGAACGCGACAGCCACCATGCCCACGACGCGGAAAAGAAGGGCGGCGGCACCCGTCCGGCCCATTGATATGCAACATTGGATGAACACCCTCTTCGCGGCTGCGCGGAGAGGGTGATGCTCTGGTGTCGGACGCTCCTCATGCCTCGATGGCTTCGCCAGGGCCGGGACCTTCGAAACCGAGAGGAAGCGAACCTCTGTCGCGCTTTTCGTCAGGCTCGATATGCCAGGAGCGTGTGCAGCGGGCGATGCCTTCCCTTTCGTCCATCAGGCAAAGCTCATAACCGTCCTCGTCCAGAAAGAAGGCGACGCAGGCCTGACGCGCGCTGCCGCCCGGAGCGAGGCAGAATTCTTCGAAGGGTTCATCGTCCGGTTCCTGCGCTGCAGCGGGAGTTGTGAAAGGCTCGGCCGTGGCCAGCACGAGGAGGAGGGCGATGAGACCCGGAATACGCCTGTGCCTCATGTCAGATCGGGATTGCATCGCTCCCTCCCTCAACGTTCGAACAAGCGGGTGCGCGTGTTGCCACGCGGGCCTGTGCGTGTAACGGAGCAGGACTGATCAGGCCGGCTGCAATTGCGGACCCGCGATGTCGTATTGCCACGCGGACCGACGACCTCCCGTGTCGCCGCGCATTCACCACCGCTGCAGGTACGGGTATGGGCGGCTGAGCCGCCATAGATGCCGGTAGTCGATCGGGTCGCGGTGCAGGCTCCATTTGCGCAGTTCACCGACCGGTCGAAAGAATTCACCCGTGGTGCCGCGACCGGCGGGTGATAGCGCCAGGTATGATACCAGGGATAGCGAACGTAATAGCGGTCCCAATAGGCGCGGTTGTAGCCGACCACGACGATGCCGATACGGGGTGCAACGACCGGAGTCAGCACGACGGGCGCGCCGCGATAAACGACCTGGATGTAATTCGCCGATACCCAACCCCGATAAACACCAAGCGAGATATCGCACCAGCTATAACCTGCGACGCATCCATAGGTCGTGATGCGAGCGCCGACCGGCACGACGGTCACGACGGGATAGGCGGTCGACGGCCCGGCTCTCAGGTTGACGTTGCCGGTCGCGACCGCGGCGGTGGCAGCTGCGGCGACGGACGACATGCCCGCCAGCATTGCCAGCGCGAAAAGCAGTTTCCTGAACATGGTTCTTCCTTTCAGAGCGTTTGGTCAGCGCAGCGCCACGTCTGCGAGCGCCGTGCGGCAGGGCGAGGAAAGCTTCTCGGCATTCTGTCTAAGGCAGGCTGCGATACGACCTTCACCCCTCTCGACACCGTTGCAATAGGTCTTGAGATCAGTGCGGCAGGCGCGTGCGACCGCAATCGCCATCTGGCGCATCTCGGGCGAGACCTGCGTCTGGGCGGATGCCGTACCGGCAAGTGTCGCGAGGAACAGGGCGAGAAGCGTCGGGGTGAACAGGATTTTTCGAATCATCGGGATAGTCCTTCGGTTCTGGTGATGGAGCTGGTTTCGGGCGGCAGACTGTCATTGACAGCCGGCGGCGGCTTGGGCGAAGTGCTTGGTAGAGGGCCGACCGGTCCGAACAGCACGCGGAGCTTCTTGCCTATATTCGGCGCCTGGCAGACATCCCGCCAGAGCATCGCCCATTCGCGGAGAGCGATCCGGCCGGGATGGAGTGATGGCGGGCGGCCACGCAGGCCATAACGCAGCGGCTCGGTCGCCGGCGCTTCCGCGAATGTGCCGAACAGGCGATCGAAGACGATCAGGATGCCGCCGAAATTCTTATCGAGGCAGCCGGGATTGGAAGCGTGGTGAACGCGGTGATGCGCCGGTGTGTTCAGCACCCATTCGAGCGGCCCGAGGCGGGGCGAAAGCTCGGTATGAATGAAGAACTGATAGGCGAGATTGAGCCCCATCATGGCGACGATACCGAACGGATGAAAGCCGACAAAGGCAAGCGGCAGGAAGAAGAGGAAATTGCCGGAAATGCTGCCCGTCCAGCCGAGCCGGATCGCGGCCGTCAGGTTGAGCTTCGTCGGTGAATGATGGACGGCATGGGTCGCCCAAAGCCAGCGGATATGGTGCGAGGCCCGATGGTGCCAATAATAGACGAGATCGACCGCAAGGAAGAGCGCCAGAGCGCCGGCGGCGCCGGTGATGTCGATATCGAACAGGCGATGCCGGTAAGCGAGCATGAAGGGCGTGGCGACAATCGCTGCTTCCACGGGGCGGAGAATGCCGTGAATGAACGCGACGCCGAAGGAGGCGGCGGATTCCTTCAGGTCATGGATATCATGCTGCGCCAGCCTGCCGATGAGGTATTCGAGCAGCATGAAGGATGCCGCGACGACAAGGATACCGCCGCGCACGGACGGATCGACGATGCTCTGGAACATGGAAGAACCTCGCTTGGTCAACAGGAACGCCCGGCGGCCTGAGCCAGGGGGTAGGAAGCCGCCGGGCGCCTGCTCAAGTCAGTAACGATGGAAACTGCCTGAGCGGGTAACGGTATTGCCGCGCGGACCGGTTGTGGTGCGCGAACCGGTGCAAGTGCCGCCGTTGCAGGAGGCAGAGCCGCTGCGCGACATGCTGTAGCCATAGGGGCCGGTGCGGGTGATGCTGCGCGAGCAGGAGTCGGATGTGCAACTCCCGCTTGCATGCACAGAGCTGGTTCCGCGCGGGCCGCTCACCGAACCGTCGCGGGTCCAGGCATTCGCCTGACCGACCGAAAGAAGCGCGAAAGTGCCGGCAAGCAGGCCGGCGGCGAGTGTCTTGGTCATCGTTCCATCCTCGTATGGTTTGGATCGTCACATCAATGGTCGCAGGGAATCGGCCGGTGATGCGAGGGCAAGGATGGTTTGCTGATGTATGCCGGTTTTGTCGTGCAGTTCTCAAAACGTAAGCTTTTGTTCTTCGCTTGTAGCATTTTGTATCGGCGGCCCGGTGCCGCTTGATTTCGCGAAACCGCTTCGCCATGGTCTCGATATGGACCGACCCGTGCCCACCATCCTGATTGTCGATGACGATGCCGAGATAAGGCAGCTCGTCGGTGATTTCCTGTCGCGAGAGGGTTACGCCGTGGAGACGGCGGAGGATGCCCGCGCCATGGACGAAATCCTCCGCCGCCGCGAGCCCGACCTGATGATCCTCGACCTTATGATGCCCGGCGAAGACGGCCTTTCAGTTTGCCGCCGCGTTCGCGCCACGCGGCCGCTGCCGATTTTGATGTTGACGGCGAAAAGTGACGAGACCGATCGTGTCGTGGGTCTGGAACTCGGTGCCGACGACTATCTCGTCAAGCCCTTCGGCCCGCGCGAGCTCCTGGCGCGCGTCCGGGCGCTTCTGCGACGGGCTTCGCCGCAACCCTTCCAGCCGCCGAGCCGTCGCTTCGCCTTCGACCGTTTCGTCGCCGATCTCGATGCCCGGCAGCTTGAAGCGGAGCCAGACGGTCTGGTGCCGCTGACGAGCGGCGAATTCGAGCTTCTCTCCTGTTTCGTGCTGAGGCCGCGCCGGGTGCTCTCGCGCGACCAGATCCTCGACTGGACCCATGGCCGTACGGCCGATCCTTTTGATCGGACGGTCGACCTGCTCGTCTCGCGTCTGCGCAGGAAACTGGATGCGGCAAGTCCCGGCAGCAATCTCATCAATACGGTTCGCAACGGAGGTTACCTGCTGACGGTGCCGGTGCGTCAGGTGACGTGATGTTGGGCTTAAGCCTTTCCCGGAGGTTGATCGCGATTGGCGGCGCAGGCTTGCTGGCCCTGTGGATCGCGTTGATCTCCTTTTATTATCTGGCGAATGGCCTCAGTCGAGCGACTTCCAATCCTCCGCCCGGGCAAATCGCAGCGATTGCCACGCTTCTGAAGAGTGAGCCGGAGGATCGGTGGCCCTTGCTGATCGATGCTGCGAGTTCACCGATCCTCGATGTGCGGATCACCGGGACCGACTTGCCGCCCGGAGAGACTACCGATCTGTGGGACAATACCGAATATCGGATCTATCGCGAAGTGTTGGGCGAGGATCTTCTTTCGATCCGCCTCCTCACGCCGGGGCGTCGGATCAGGCGGCCGCTTCTCTTCAAGCGCGTGGTGAACCCCATCCAGTTCCGTGTCCGGCTTTCGCCGGAGCGGGTCTTGGTCATGGAGACTCGCACGCCCTTCATCGTTACGTGGTTCGGCCTGCCGGTGGGGCTCGGCGCCGGCCTGATCGGTACGCTTTTCGGACTCGTGGCCATGATCGCCCTCCACCGTGAGATCCGCCCGCTGACGCGGTTGGCCGCAGCCGTCGACCGGATCGATCCGACCGGTACTCCGGTTCCCTTGCCGAAGCTGAAAGGCGCCGCACCCGAAACGCGAGCACTGGTCAATGCCTTTGAGCGGCTGCAGACGCGGCTTCATGCGATCGTCAGGGCAAGGCTCGCTCTGATTGGCGGCATACAGCACGACGTTCGGACCTTTGCGACGCGGCTCAGGCTGCGACTGGAACATATCCCGGACGAAGTGGTGCGGGAGAAAGCCGTGGCCGACATAAACGACATGATCGAACTGCTCGACAACGCAATGCTTGCCGGTCGTGCCGGAGTCGGTGCATTGGATGAGGAGCTTTTCGACATCGTGCCGTTACTGGAGGCAGAGGTTGCCGACCGCCGGGCAACGGGAGGGCGCGTCACCTTGGCTGTCTTGCCAGCCGAGGCTGCACCGGAGACTGCAGCCGAAACCGCACTTCTGATAGGCGACCGGCTGGCACTCAGGCGCATTTTCGCGAACCTGATTGACAACGCACTGAAATATGGCAGCGCGGCGCATCTGAGGCTGATGGTTGAAGGAGAATGGCTGCGGCTGACGATCGATGATGAGGGGCCAGGCATTCCGAGCGACCAGCGGGAAATCCTGATGGAGCCTTTCGTTAGGCTCGAAACATCACGCGCTCGCAAGACCGGTGGGGCCGGCCTCGGCCTTGCGGTGGCCCGCAATTTGGTGGAGGCGCATGGCGGAACACTGGCGATCGACGATGCTCCGGTCCGCGGAGCGAGGATCATCGTGCGGTTGCCGCTGTTTCGGAGCTGAAGCCTGCCTTGATTGTCAAGACCGTGCAGCTCAGAGTGGGCAGAGGGTTTTGAGACAAGCATAAACGCCCCGCGCCGCCATAAGCTGAACTGCGGCGCGGGGCGTTCTCCGTCGGATCGCCGGCATGGCAGAGTTCGATTGCGGGCAGCGATCAGTCGAGCTCTGCAGCCCGGGCAAGAGCCGTGCTGCCTTGCGCGAGGTCCACGCTTGCGATCACCGACATGCCGGGGACGAGCCTGTCGGTCAGCGGCTGTTGCGGCTCGATGGCGATCCGGACCGGAATGCGCTGGGCCACCTTGGTGAAATTGCCGGTGGCGTTGTCGGCCTTGATGACCGAGAATTCTGACCCGGTGGCCGGCGCGAAACGTTCGATCCGGCCTGCGAATTTCTGATGCCCGAGAGCATCGACGGTGAAGACGACTTCCTGCCCCGGCCGCATGCCAGCAAGCTGGGTCTCCTTGAAATTGGCGACCACCCAGACATGATCGGGCACAACCGAGCCAATCTGCGTGCCGACCGAGACGTACTGGCCGATCCGGCCCGTCATCTCGCCGAGCGTGCCGTCCTGCGGCGCTGTGATGCGTGTATTGGCCAGATCGATCTCCGCGAGCTCCACAGCGGCCTTGGCGCTTTCGACGCTGGCCTCAAGCGAACGGCGGCTGACGACGATCGTGTTCAGATCCTGTTCTGCGACGAGCTCGGCGGCTTCCGCCTGGTGCACCGCGGCCTGCGCCTGGTTGAAGGCCGCGCGGTTCTTCTCGGCTTCGCTCTGGCTGGCGATGTTCTTTTCCAGAAGGCCTTCGGTGCGCTCGTAGGTCGTCCGGGCAACCTCGAGAGCGGCATTGGCGCTTTCCACTGCCGCCTTGGCAGAGGCGATCTTGGCTTCCGCCGACTTGTGGCTCTGTTCGGAATTGGCGAGCGTGGCTTCGGCGGCTGCCAGCGTCGCCTTCGCCTGCTCAAGCTTCTGGGTATAGATGCGGTCGTCGATCCGGGCGATGAGGTCCCCTTTCTTGACCCTCTGATAGTCCTGCACGGGTACGTCCACGAGATAGCCGGCAAGCTGCGGGCTGAGCAATGTCACCTGGCCGCGCACATAGGCGTCGTTGGTCATCTCGACCGAGCCGTGAAATGGCGGCAGGTTCCAGGCGTAAAGCACGAGGAATACGCCGGCGATACCGGCGATCATTGCCACGTAGGTGGCGATGGAACGAAAAAGCTTGGTCATGGCAATAGCGTTCTGTTCTTCTTGAATGTCCTTCAGGCGGCTGCGGGCATCGGATTTGAATTCGGGAGGAAATGTTTGCGGTCGCGCCAGGCGACGTGAACGCCGAGGCAGCCGAGTGCCGCGAGCGACAGGTATGCGGTGAGCAGAAAGGAGTCGTTATAGGCGAGCGCATAAGCCTGTTGCTGCACCTGTCTTGCAAGGAGCGCAGTGCCCTGAACCGTCTGCTGGTTCGGGTCGGTCAGCACCTTGCCGTAGGCGCCGCCGAGCTGTTTCAACCGGGCTGCGACCAGCGGATCCGTGGACGTGAGCTGCGAGACGAGCCGGAAGGAATGGAACTGCTCGCGCCATTGCACGAACGTGCCGTAGAGCGCGCTGCCAAGATAACCGCCGATCTTCTGCGTGGCGAGGAAGACAACGATGAAAGAGAGGATATAGCTCGGGCCGCGCTTCAGCGCCGCGCCCATGCCTACGGCAAGCGCCGGCGGCAGGAAAAGGCCGCTTGCGAAGCTCACCAGGAACTGGCTCACATACATTTGCTCCGGCCGGGTGAGGGTCGTCGATTGGCTGTCCATATAGCTGCCGATGGCGACGAAGAGCAGCGAGACTGCATGGATCGCCGATGCCCGGCCCGGCTTCATGATCGCGGCACAGACGATCCCGGAGACGATCGAACCGGCGAGGATGACCCAATAGAGACCGGCCATCTGCTCGTTCAGCATGCCGGCATTGCGCAGGAAGTTGATCGCGCCGCTCGACTGCTCCGAAAGCGCGATACGGAAGACCAGCAATGCGCCGGTGAAATGCAGGATTTCGCGGGAGGTAAGCCAGCGGATGTCGACCAGATGGTTTCTCCGGTTGAGTTCGATCATTGCGAAGATGGCCGACGCGATGATTCCGGCGATGATCGGGAGGGCGAGCCAGTCTGTGGCCGTCCACCAGTAGAGCCGGCCGACCGTGAGGACGACCGCGAAGCAGCCAAGCGCAATCGCCAGGAAGATGTAGCTCACCACGTCGAGGCTGCTGATCACTTTCGCGCGGGGCGGGGAATTGAGCGGCAGGAGGTAGACGAGGCCGAGCGAGACCATGGCAAACCCCATCTCGACCACATAGAGCGCGTGGTAATCGCCAAGATCCAGCAGCGTCGGCGAGATGAGTCCGGTGATGGGAGCCGGGATGGCAAGCGCCGTCAGTGCAATGCACAGCCCGATGTTCATCTTCCTCGCTGGCGGAATGGCCTCGAGAATGTAGAGAAAGCCGAGCGAGGTCATGGGAGCCGCGGCGACACCCGCGAAGAAGCGCAGCACCAAGGCGCTATGATAGCTGTCCACCCAGAAGTGCGCGAGGCAGACGAGCACATAGACGACGACCGCCACCTCGGCGAAATTCCTCAGGCCGTATTGGGCGCGCACCTTGAAGAGCAGCAGCGTCAGGCTGGCGTTGGGAAAGAGATAGGCTGCCATCAGCCAGGTGGTTTCGACCTGGGTGAGGCTCATCGGGCCGGCGATCTGCTGCAGGTTGGTGGAGATGAAGCTCAACCCAAGTCCCTGGGTCAGCGCGATCAATGTGCCGGCGACGATGTAGGCGACCGTCATCGCGGGCGATTTCGGTACGAAGGCAGGGGGCGCAGCCGGCGCCGGAGCCACGGGGGACGCGGGAGCAGCAACCGGCTCCGACTGCGTTTCGGAGAGACGAGCGGGTTCGGCCGGTTTCGCGTGCCCGCTGAAGTCCGGCCGTATGATCACTGCATCCTCTTGTCTCGCTGCAACTTCACGCGGGGACATGGATATCGTCCATTTCCGCGACATTGGCCGAGATGCGTTCGAAAAGGGCAATGCTGGCACGCAGCTCTTCCGGGTCGATATCGGCAAAGACCTGCATGCGCAGGCCCTCGCCGATCGACTGCACGAGCGCGGCCTGTTCCTCGCCGTAGGGGGTCAGCACGATCAGCTTGACGCGGCGGTCGCTGGCGTCCGCCCGGCGTTCGATGAGACCGTTTTCCTCCATTCGGTCGAGAAGCCGCACCATGGTCGCCTGTTCCAGTTCCAGCTCGCAGGCAAGCTCGCTCTGGGTCATGTTCTGCTTCTTGGAAAGCCGCAGCAGCGTGCGGGCGCGGGGATAGGTGAGCCCATGCGCCGTGACCTGCTGATTGAAAGCCGTGCGAATCTTGCGGCTCACCTTGGTGAGCGATTCCAGGAACTCGGAGCTGATCGGATCGGGTTTCATTGGGCGCTTAATGTTAGTGTGCTAAGTTTCTGCTCAATACTTAGCATGCCAACTATTTCGTTTCAAGGGGAATTGGAAAAGGGACCCCATCGAAGATGGGAAGAGACGGTGAAACCGCGCCGTGAGGGAGCCAGGTCCTCGTCATGTTACTCTGCCGCTTCGGCTTCCTTGATCCGTTCTTCCGTGGCCTGCATTTTTCGCCCGGCGAGGACGTCGCCGGCGTTCTGCGGGAGCCGGAAGAAGGAAAAGCAGGACGAGGCCGAGATCGCCGCAACGATGATGAAGGCCATCGCGAAAGCGTGGTTCGTCAGTGTTTCCGAGCCGCCGGAATAGAATTGCAGCAGGATCGCCGAGATCGCGACGCCGACGCTCTGGGCGATGCGCTGCGCCATCTGCGAGAGCGAGGTCGCGTGGCTCATCTCCGCTTCGTCCGTTTCGGCAAACGCAATCGTGTTGAGCGCGGTGAATTGCAGTGCGCGGAAGAAACCCGCAATCAGAATGACGACGATCATGATTACCGGCGCAGTGCCGGGCGTGAAAAGCGCACAGAGAGCCATGGAGAAGCTGGCGATCAGCGCGTTCCAGAAGAGCACGCTGCGGAAGCCGAAACGGTGCAGGATGCGCTTGGTGATCGTTCGCATGCCGAAGGCGCCGATGGTCGAAACGAAGGTGATGGCGCCGGATTGCAACGGCGTGTAGCCGAACACTTCCTGCATCAGGAGCGGCAGCATGAAGGGTAGCGCGCCCATGCTGATCCGGAAGAGCGACCCGCCGGCAAGGCTGGCGCGGAATGTGGGATGGCGGAAGAGCTTCAGATCGAGGATCGGATCTTTGGTCCGGCGCGCATGCAGGATGTAGAGCGCGAGCGCGGCCAGGCCCGTCGCAGTCAGGATCAGCTGCCCGGCATTCATCCCGCGAGCGAAGGAATCGAGACCGAAGATGACCGCGCCGATGCCGATGCCCGTGAGGACAAAGCCGGTAAAATCGAAAGCGGTACGTTCGACCGGAGGGATTTCATCGATCAGCATCAATGTCAGCGCGATCGCGATGATTCCGACCGGCAGGTTGATCCAGAAGATCCAGTGCCAGGAACTGATGCTGATGATGAAGCCGCCCAAAAGCGGGCCGATCGCGGGACCGATCACGGCGGGCATGCTCATCAGTACCATGGCCGAGACGAGTTCTTCGCGCGGCACGGAGCGCACGAGGATGAGGCGCGCCGTTGGCAGCATCAGCGCGCCCCCGAAGCCCTGCAGCATGCGGGCAGCAATCAGCATTGCCAGGCTTGTCGAGGCGGCGCAGAGGAGCGAGGCAAGGGTGAAAAGGCCGATCGCCCAGCAGAAGACGATGCGGGCGCCGAAGCGGTCCGCAAACCAGCCGCTGACCGGCAGGAAGACACCCAGCGAAAGCATGTAGACGGTGATCGTCGAGTGGAGTGCGACCGGCGGTTCGCCGAGCGCATCTGCGATCGAAGGCAGGGCGGTTGTGATCGCGGTCGAATCGATCTGCTGCATGATGAGGGCCGACGCGACGATCAGCGGCACGGTCTTGCGCGTTTCCAATTGATTGTTCTCTTCTGCTTTAACGTCATCATACGCGCCGAAATGCCGCTTTGCCGGACCCTCAGGCTGCTCCCCCGCGGAGAATGCCCGCCTGCCTGAGCGTTCTTGCGTGTTCTTCTATATGGAACGACGGTCCATTATATGGTATTCCTTCATGGATCGGGCTGTCAACGGCATGTTCCGGACGCCTGCGGTGGAGTAGTGATGGGAGTGGCGATGGGAACGGAAATACCGGACGTGGACGAAGAAGGACAGAAGGCCCGGCTCTCCTCGGTATCGATGGCGATCCGGATTCTAAAAGCCTTTTCGGGCGACGATGCCGAGATTGGCATCAGCGAGCTTGCCAAGCGTCTCGGGATTGCCAAGAGCACCGTCCACCGCCTTGTCGTGACCCTGATGGCGGAGGATTTTCTCGACAAGAATCCGGAAACCGGTCGCTACCGGCTTGGCCTCGGGCTTTTCGGCCTCGGCTCGCTGGTCCGCCACCGCATGGATCTGTCGACGGAAGCGCGCACCCTGCTGGCGGATCTGCGCCAGGAGACGGGCGAAACGGTGCTGCTTGCGGTGCCGGCCGGGCGGGAGATCATGTATATCCGCACCCTGGCGTCCCGCCAGGCCGTGCGCATCAGTACCGAGATGGGCATGCGGGTGCCCTATCATTGCACGGCGGCCGGCAGGGCGATCCTCGCCTTCCAGCCGGAGAACCACGCCGCCACCGTCACGACGGCGCCGATGCCGGCCCGCACGCCGAAGACGGTCACCGATCCGGACAGGTTCCGGAAGCTGCTTGCCAACGTCCGCCGCCAGGGATACGCGATCGAAGACGAGGAAAGCGAACTCGGCATGCGCGCCATCGCAGCGCCGATCTACGACGCCCAATCGGAAGTGGTCGGCTCGGTCGCCATCGCAGGACCGGTCCAGCGTCTGTCGCTCAGGAACCTCAACGGTCTTGCCGAGCCGCTGCTTTCCACGGCGCGGGCAATTTCCGTTCGCCTCGGATACGGCGGTCCGTTCGGCTCTGATGAGTTCTGACCATTTACCTTCAAAAAGGGTTGTCGTCGGCTTCGAGTGCCCTAGGTGAAACGTTGAACCGTTCGGTTCGATCATCTCGGCGCACGTCTGTCCTGACGCGTCACCGACCTTTTCTTCCTGGGGAGGTCTCATGGAAACCCGCTGTCCCAAGCGCCCGACGCGGCGCCAATTCCTGTCTTCTGTCGCATTTACCGTTCTTGCCGGCTCCGCAGCGCCGGTGCTTGCCCGCAGCATTTCCGGCAGCCTGCCGTGGGAGGCGCGTTCCGCCGATCCGCCGGTACAGGTGAGGCCGGGAGGCTGGCTGTTCTTCACCCAGGAGGAGGTCGCAACCATGGAGGCGGTCGTCGATCGGCTGGTCCCGGCGGACGAGCTGTCGATCGGCGGCAAGGAAGCCGGATGCGTCGTATACCTGGACCGGCAGCTCGCAGGTTCCTATGGTGCGTCGAGCCGTCTCTACACCGGCGGCCCCTTTCTTCCCGGATTGCCGACCCAGGGATACCAGAAGCCGGAAACGCCGGCGGAACGTTACCGGGCCGGTCTTGCAGGCCTCAATGCCTGGACGCGGGACAACAAGGGTGGCAAGCGCTTCTCCGAGCTGTCGCCGGACGAGCAGGACGTCGTGCTCAAGGATCTCGAGGCCGGCAAGATCAGCATTTCCGAGCATCTGGACGCGAAGTCCTTCTTCAACCTGATGCTGAGCAATACGATGGAAGGCTTCTTCGCCGATCCGATCTATGGCGGCAACAAGGACATGGCTTCGTGGAAGATGCTGGAGTTCCCCGGTGCGCGATACGACTATCGCGACCACGTGACGAAACATAACCAACCCTATCCCTTGCCTCCGGTTTCAATCGCAGGCTCGACGGAATGGATCACCAGGTAGGGACGCGAAGATCATGACCACAATTCTGCCCCGCAAGGACGTCGTCATCGTCGGCCTTGGCTGGACGGGCGCCATCCTTGCCCATGAACTGACCGAAGAAGGACTTGACGTAGTCGCCATCGAACGCGGCCCCTGGCGCGATACGGCCACGGATTTCAACATCGGCTATGCCCAGGACGAACTGCGATACGCCATTCGCAAGGACCTCTTCCTGCAGCCGGTCGTCGAAGCGATGACCATGCGTAACAACACGTCGCAGACGGCGCTGCCGATGCGCGACTACGGCTCCTTCCTGCCTGGCAATGGCGTCGGCGGTGCCGGCGTGCACTGGAACGGCCATACGTGGCGGTTCTGGGATACCGATTTCCGCATCGCCGATCACCTCAGCGAGCGATATGGGGCCGGCAAGATCGCCGAACTGCAATTGCAGAACTGGGGCGTCACGGCGCATGAGATGGAGAGCGCCTTCGACCGCTTCGAATATCTCGCCGGCATTTCCGGCAGGGCGGGCAACATCAAGGGGCAGATCCAGGAGGGCGGCAACCCATTCGAGGACCCGCGCGCCCGCGACTATCCGCTGCCGCCGATGCAGATGACCTATGCGCCCACGCTGTTTGCCGAGGTCACCAGATCGATGGGCCTGCATCCGTTTCCGACGCCTTCGGCGAACCTGTCGCAGGATTATATCAACCCGCTCGGCATCGCCATGGGCCAGTGCACCATGTGCGGCTTCTGCGAACGTTTTGGCTGCGCCAACTATTCGAAATCTTCCGCCCAGACGACCGTCCTGCCGGTCCTGATGAAAAAGAAGAATTTCGAGGTCCGCACCGACTCGGAAGTGCTGCATGTCGATCTCGACGCTTCGAAGGCGCACGCCCGCGGCGTCACCTATGTCGACACGTCCGGTGAGGAATTCTTCCAGCCGGCCGACCTCGTGCTGCTCTGTGCCTACGGTCTGCACAATGTCCGGCTAATGATGCTCTCGGGCATCGGCCGGATCTATGATCCGAACACGGGCGAGGGCACGGTCGGACGGAACTACTGCTACCAGACCAATTCCGGTGCGCAGGTCTTCTTCGACGACAAGAACTTCAATCCGTTCATCGCCGCCGGCGCACTCGGCCAGACGCTGGACGACTACAACGGTGACGTCGTCGATCACGGTCCGCTCGATTTCGTCGGCGGTGCGGGCGTCAACTGCATCCCGACCAACGGGCGTCCGATCTCGACCCGCCCGACGCCGCCCGGCACGCCGCGCTGGGGGTCGGCCTGGAAACAGGCAACGGTAAAGGCCTACAAGGCAACGCTCGGCTTTTCGTCCCAGGGGTCGAGCTATCCGACCCGCGGCAACTATCTCGACCTCGACCCGACCTATACGGACCGGTTCGGACGACCGCTGCTCAGGATCACCTTCGATTTCCCGGATAACGACATCCGCATGTCGAACTGGGTTTCGGATCGGCTGGAGGAGATCGCCAAGACCTTCGGCGGGCGGCAATACGTCGTCAACAGGCGCAAGAAGGGCTGGGATTCGGTTCCCTACCAGAGCACCCACAATACCGGCGGGGCGATCATGGGGGATAATCCCGCAACCAGCGCCGTCAACAAATACCTGCAGAGCTGGGACGTGCCCAATGTGTTCGTCGTCGGCGCATCCGCCTTTGCGCACAATGCCGGCAAGAACCCGACCGGAACGGTGGGTGCGCTCGCCTATTTCACGGCAGACGCCATCCGTCAGCAATATCTCCGCAACCCGGGTCAGCATCTGGTGTCGGCATGAAGAAGATCGTCTTTACCTTAAGCCTTGCCGCCGGTGCGCTTTCCGCCGGTCTTGCCTTTTCCCAGGCACCCGACGATGCTTCCAAGATCATCCGCGGCCGTTATCAGGCGATCCTGGCGGACTGTGCTGCCTGTCACACCGCGCCGGGGGCCAAACCGCTTTCCGGCGGTCTTCCGCTCGAAACGCCTTTCGGGCAATTGATCCCGCCGAACATTACGCCGGACAAGGCGACCGGTATCGGCAACTGGACGGAGGAGGATTTCCATCGGGCGCTGAAGGCGGGCATCGGGCACGACGGCAAGAGGCTCTATCCCGCCATGCCTTATCCCGCTTATACGAAGATGAAGGATGAGGATATTTCCAGCCTCTGGTCTTATCTGCGCACCGTGGAGCCGGTCTTCAACCCGGTCGATGCCAACCAGTTGCCGTTCCCGTTCAACATCAGGCTTTCGATGCTGGGCTGGAACATGATCAATTTCGAAGGCGGCGCGTTCAAGCCCGACCCGTCGAAATCGCCGGAATGGAACCGCGGCGCCTATATCGTCCAGGGACCCGGCCATTGCGTCACCTGTCACTCGCCGAAGACATTTCTCGGCGCGGACAAGACCACGGAGGCTTTGCAGGGCGCTTCGCTGCAGGGATGGTATGCGCCGAACATCACCGGCAATCCCTATATCGGGATCGGCAGCTGGAGCGAGGATGAGATCGTCCAATACCTGAAGAGCGGGGCGAACGGCCATACGATTGCATCCGGTCCGATGGCCGAGGCGATCCAGGCCTCGACCTCGCTGATGACCGACGCTGATGTGAAAGCGATCGCGACCTACCTCAAGAGCACCGAGGGCGGCTCGGCCGACAAGCCGCAACCGGTCGCTGCCAGCGATCCGCATATGACGGCGGGTGCTGCGATCTACCACGACACCTGTTCGGCCTGTCACGGCGGCGGCGGGAAAGGCGCGCGCCAGCTTTTCCCGGCGCTGGCGGGAAGTGCGATCGTGCAGCAGCCGAGTGCGGAAACGCTCGTCCGCCTCGTACTGAACGGCAGCCAGGGGGTGCATACGCCGGAAGCAAAGACGCAACCGTCGATGCCGTCGCTCGGTTGGCGGCTGTCGGACCAGCAGGTGGCCGACGTGCTGACTTACATCCGCAACAGTTGGGGCAATGCCGCGCCCGCGGTGCAGGCCTCCGATATCGCCAGCCGTCGCTGAAACGCAACCAGGCGCCGGCGAGGCGTCAGAGACCGCTAACAACCCGCCACCAGTTTTCCACGTCATCCTTGTCTATGCTGGCCGTGTCGATTTGTTAGATTGAGGGGGTCGGGAGCGTACCTTGGTCATCTTTGGTAGTGAGAAACCGTGGCCGAGCCCGGTAGGCTGCCGTTCCGACTTTTGTCACCCGAACAGTTGATCGGGAGGCCGTTGGCGCGGCGATCCCGCAGGATAAGGACGGGCCTCATGACGATAGCATCTTGCATCGTCGGAATCGACGTTTCCAAACAATGGCTGGATTGCTTTCTTCATCCGACTGGCCGACGA
>NZ_JBEAAL010000024.1:0-125413 GCF_040066075.1 Neorhizobium phenanthreniclasticum | reverse complement strand
GATCACTTGCATAACGCACCGTCCGTCGGCCATATTGGCGGCGGGTGAAATCAGTCCAGCCCATTGCGGTCTCCATCGAATCCTAAGCAAATCCGAAGGAATCACAACTGGCTGATTTCACTCAACTCTTTTTCGGTCAGGCTCTCAGTTCGAAACACACCGTCCGACGATTGGGTAATCGATGACTTCGTATTCAAACGAGACGCTGATCTAATTTTTTTGCCGTCAGCTATCGAGTATCTTATCAGACATACAGAGCGCGATAGAGAGTGCTGCGGCTAAAAAACCGCGCTCTGGTATCCGCGAATATCTCCTGCGAGCTTTGTTAACGCTCAACGATGCGATTCTGCCGCAAACGGTCGATGAATACATTAACCGGCGCTCACGCGGCGAAAGGCCTACTTAAGCGACCGCTTAAAGATCCACGCTCCCAGCGCCGGGAACGTGGCCCTCGTCAGTTTCTGCATCACAATTCACTATGGGTAGCCGTCTTGGCGAACGGACATCCCGCACCATCCTGAACGATGCCGAAGGGCTTCCTGTGCGGCTTTAAGTGCGAGCCATGTCCACTGTTTTCAAAGGGAGATCTCGGCAAGACGTTGCGGCCGATTCAATGTGGCGGAGAGGGTGGGATTCGAACCCACGATACGGTTGCCCGTATGCCGCATTTCGAGTGCGGTGCTTTCGACCACTCAGCCACCTCTCCGCTTAAAGATGTGACGCGTTGGTCAGCGCGGCGTTCTCATAGCGATGAAAGGTGGAGCTGGCAAGGGGCGAATATCGAGACAAGCTAAGCTTTTACCTTGACAGTTTTTTGTCTGTCGCGTATCCCCGCACGCGATCAGGCGTGGAAAAGATTCCATGCCTCTTTGTTTGCATGGCGCTTTGTTGCCGCCATGCGGATTTCACCGGCAGGCAAGTTCAAAAGATGCTCTCTTTCGAAACCCTGCCATAGACCGACTGACAAAAAGACGGCCGTCCTTTCCGGATAGAGCCGGACCGAACATGAAAGGATAAAGAATGTTCGCAGTCATCAAGACCGGCGGTAAGCAGTATCGCGTGGCAGCCAACGACATGCTGACCATCGAGAAGCTGGAAGCCGAAGCTGGTGCAGTAATCGAGTTCAGCGAAGTCCTGGTCGTCGGCGAAGGCGCCGATGCCAAGATCGGCGCCCCATTCGTCAAGGGTGCGACGGTCAAGGCCGAAGTGGTCGAGCATAACCGTGGCAAGAAGGTTCTCTCCTTCAAGAAGCGCCGCAGGCAGAATTCCAAGCGGATTCGCGGCCATCGCCAGCATCACACGGTTGTCCGCATCACGGACATTCTCGGCTAATCAGGGTTTCGAAGGTAAAGGAGAACACCAATGGCACATAAGAAAGCTGGCGGTTCGTCGCGTAACGGTCGCGATTCCGAGTCCAAGCGCCTTGGCGTGAAGAAATTCGGCGGCGAAGCCGTCATTCCGGGCAACATTATCCTGCGTCAGCGCGGCACGCAGTGGCATCCGGGCCAGAACGTTGGCCTCGGCAAGGACCACACGATCTTCGCACTCGCCGCCGGTAACGTGTCCTTCCGCACGAAGGCGAACGGCCGAGTATACGTGTCCGTCATGCCGAAAGCGGAAGCAGCGGAATAAGCCGGTAGCGCTCTAAAACAGCCGGCGTCTCATCGACCCGGCTGAAGCGCAAAGTTCAGTCAGAAGAAAAGGGAAGATGGGGCGCCACCCACCTTCCCTTTTTCTTTAACCTCAGAGAGGAGACTGAACCATGCAAGGCGAATTACTGAGGGCGAGCCAATCCCGGCCGCCAGAGGAACGGCCTAAGGAACCGCTAAGACCCGAACGGTCGAGGAGCGATTGCCCCGTCTTACTGTCGCAGAGACTGGTTCTCCGCGCGCCCCATGAAGAAGACATCGACGCCCTTGCCCATCTCGCCAACAATGCGAATATCGCGACCATGGTGTCGCGTATGCCGCATCCCTACACGGCAAAAGACGCAGCCGATTTCGTACGACGTGCGAAAGCCGGCGAGATTGGCAAGTGCGTCTACGCCATCACGCGAGGCGACAACGGCACCTTCCTCGGTTGTTGCGCGCTGGAGCCCCACCAGGACGAGCGAACGCTGGAGATCGGCTATTGGCTGGGCGAGCCCCATTGGAACAGGGGTTACGCCACTGAAGCCGCGCATGTGCTGATCGACATGGCCTTCCGCACGCGCAACCAGATCGATTACATTGATGCGCGTTGCCGGGTGACCAACATCCCATCGAAGCGGGTGATCCAGAAATGCGGCTTCCAGTTCCAGGGTACCGGCATGATCGATTGCATGGCGCTCGGCGGCATGGTTGCGGTCGAATGGTTCCGGCTCGACCGCAAGACCTGGATGTCCTTGAGAAGCTGGGGAGAACTGAGATGAACGCTGCCGTTCTCCAGAAGAGCGATTCCGTCGTGACGATGCCGGGCCCCTGCCCCGTCATCATCACCGAACGGCTGGTCCTCAGGCCTCACAAACTCTCCGATGCGCCGGCGATCGCCGAATCGCTCGGCGATTTCAAGGTGAGCCGCATGTTGTCGAAAGTGCCGCAACCCTATGATCGGCAGGACGCGCTGGACTGGATCGTCCCGCAGACCTCCGGCATACTCCCGGACTGGGCGCTGGCGATCACGACCGGCGACGATACTCATATCGGCGTCGTCGCGATCGAACTCCGTCGTGGTGAGTGGCATCTCGGCTACTGGCTCAACCGCTTCTACTGGGATCGCGGTTACGTGACGGAGGCGGCCGGCGCAGCATTGGAGCGTTTTTTCCGGCGGATGCCCAATACGGCGATCCGCTCCGGGGCCTTTGCGGACAACCTCGCGTCGCTGAATGTCCAGCGGAAGCTCGGTTTCCGCATCACCGACGCGGATCAGATCTTCAGCATGTCGCGCAACCGCATGGCGCCGCATATCGAAACCGCGATGCTGCCCGGGGACTTCCGGCGGCTTCGGCGGCCGTGACCTATATGATGATAGGCCCGGCGGGAGAGATTCCGCCGGGCTGGTTGCCGGGGGATTCATGATAATCTTTGACCTCTGTCCCAACCGGCGATATCGAAACCCACCGGATGCCTTGTCAGATGAGGCCCCGATCAACGCAAAACCGACGGCGGAAACATGAAATTTCTCGACGAGGCAAAAGTCTACATACGCTCCGGTGACGGCGGCGCGGGCGCGGTCTCGTTCCGTCGAGAGAAATACATCGAGTTCGGCGGACCGGATGGCGGTGACGGCGGGCGTGGCGGCGATGTCTGGGTGGAAGCGGTCAACGGCCTCAATACGCTGATCGACTTTCGGTTCCAGCAGCACTTCAAGGCCAAGATCGGCACGCACGGCATGGGCAAGAACCGCACCGGCGCCAACGGGAGCGACGTGACGCTGAAAGTACCGGTTGGCACGCAGATCTTCGAGGAGGATAACGAGACGCTGATCGTCGATCTCACGAAGGAGGGCCAGAAGTTTCGGCTCGCCAAGGGCGGTAATGGCGGCTTCGGAAACGCCCATTTCAAAACCTCGACAAATCAGGCGCCGAACTGGGCCAATCCTGGCCTTGAAGGTGAGGAAAAAACCATCTGGCTGCGGCTGAAGCTGATTGCCGATGCCGGCCTCGTGGGTCTGCCGAATGCGGGCAAGTCCACGTTTCTGGCAGCCGTGACGCGAGCACGGCCGAAGATCGCCAACTATCCCTTCACCACGCTGCATCCGAACCTCGGCGTCGCCTCGATCGACGGACGTGAATTCGTACTGGCTGACATCCCCGGATTGATCGAGGGAGCCCACGAAGGCGTGGGTATCGGCGACCGGTTCCTTGGCCATGTGGAACGCACCCGTGTGCTGCTGCACCTCGTCTCGGCAGTCGAGGAAAAGGCCGGCAAGTCTTACAAGACCGTAAAAACGGAACTCGAAGCCTATGGCGGAGGCCTGACCGACAAAAGGGAAATCGTCGCACTCTCGCAGATCGACGTACTCGATGAGAAGGAACTCAAGAAAAAGGCGAAGGAACTGGAGAAGGCGTGCGGCCAAACGCCGTTTCTAATCTCGGCTGTTACCGGCAGGGGCATGACCGAGGTCCTGCGTGCCCTTCGCGACGTCATCGTCGAAGCGAGCGAGGGCGAAGAGACCGCATTGCCCGACCGCTCTTTGCCGATCGAGGATTTCGGCGAGGGGAGCGACGAATGACTGCCCGAAAGCCGCTCGCCAGCCACCGCCGTATCGTCATCAAGATCGGCTCTGCCCTGCTTGTCGACCGAAAGACGGGTCTGAAATCGCAATGGCTCGATGCGATCTGCGCCGATATAGCCGCGCTGAAGATGAAAGGCATCGACGTTCTGGTGGTCTCCTCCGGTGCGATCGCCCTGGGGCGCACCGTGCTTGACCTGCCCTCCGGCGCCTTGAAACTCGAAGAAAGTCAGGCGGCGGCGGCCGTCGGCCAGATCGCACTCGCACGCGCCTGGTCAGAAAGCTTATCCCACGACGGGATCGTGGCTGGGCAAATCCTGCTGACACTCGGGGATACTGAGGAGCGCCGCCGGTATCTCAATGCCCGCGCGACAATAAACCAATTGCTGAAGATCGGCGCTGTGCCGATCATCAACGAGAACGACACGGTCGCCACGACTGAAATTCGCTACGGCGACAACGATCGGCTCGCCGCCCGTGTCGCGACCATGACCAGCGCGGACCTCCTGGTTCTGCTGTCCGATATCGATGGGCTTTATACGGCTCCACCGCACCTCGATCCGGGTGCAAGGTTCCTGGAGGCCATCCCGGCAATCACGCCGGAAATCGAAGCGATGGCGGGGGGTGCAGCTTCGGAGCTTTCGCGTGGCGGCATGCGCACCAAGATCGATGCCGGCAAGATTGCAACCGGCGCAGGCTGCGCCATGATCATCGCTTCCGGCAAGGCCGACCATCCGCTGCGCGCCATTGAAGAGGGCACGCGCTCCTCCTGGTTCGCGCCTTCCGGCACGCCCGTGACGGCACGAAAGACCTGGATCGCGGGCCAGCTTCAGCCGGCCGGCGAACTTTTCGTCGATGAAGGCGCGGAAAACGCGCTTGGCGGGGGAAAAAGCCTGCTGCCCGCAGGCGTGCGCCGTATCAGGGGGCATTTCCATCGCGGTGATACGGTTGCGATCATCGGTGTCGACGGGCGCGAGATTGCCCGTGGGCTGGTAAGCTATGATGCCGACGAGGCTCGCCAGATCACCGGCCGCAAGTCCGGCGAGATAGAGGCGATCCTGGGTTATGCCGGCCGCGCTGCCATGGTTCACCGTGACGACCTGGTGATGACCGGACCGATTCGGCGCAAGGCGAAGAAAGAGGATCGCAAGGAGGATACCGCCCATGCTTGATAAAGTTGCAAACGCGGCCGACGTCGCCGCCATCATGGACGAGATCGGCCACAATGCCAAAGCGGCAGCCAGGGAGCTTGCCACGGCCTCGACCGAAGCCAAAAACAAGGCGCTGAATACAATGGCGGATGCTATCCTTGCCGCCAGGGACAAAATCCTCGCCGCCAATGCCATCGACCTGAGACAAGTCGAAGGCAAGGGATTGCTTCCTTCCTTCATCGACCGGCTGACGCTGACTGAAAAAGGCATTGCTGGCATGGCCAGCGCCTTGCGAGAGATCGCCGAGTTCAAGGACCCGGTCGGCGAGGTGATCGCCGCCTGGGATCGGCCGAACGGTCTCCATATCGAGCGGGTACGCACACCGCTTGGTGTCATCGGCGTGATCTATGAGAGCCGCCCGAACGTCACGGCTGATGCAGGTGCGCTTTGCCTCAAGGCCGGCAATGCGGTAATCCTGCGCGGTGGCTCCGACTCCGCCCATTCATCGAAGGCGATCCATGATTGCCTCGTAACCGGTCTGAAAGCCGCCGGACTTCCCGAACACGCGGTCCAGATCGTCCCGACTACCGATCGCGCGGCGGTCGGCGCCATGCTGTCGGGCCTCAACGGTGCTATCGACGTCATCGTGCCGCGCGGCGGCAAAAGCCTCGTCGCCCGCGTTCAGAACGAAGCACGCGTACCGGTCTTTGCCCATCTCGAAGGCCTCTGCCATATCTATGTAGACGCTTCCGCCGATCTTGAAATGGCGAAGAAGATCGTCGTCAACGCCAAGATGCGCCGCACGGGCGTCTGCGGCGCGGCAGAAACGCTGCTTGTCGATAGCGCTGCGATCGGCACGCACCTGATGCCGATTCTTGAAGCGTTGACGGAAGCCGGCTGCGAAATCCACGCTTCCGCCGCTGTGTTGAAGGTCTTCCCCGGTTTCAAGCCTGCGACGGAGGAAGACTGGCGCACCGAATATCTCGACGCGGTGATCTCGGTCGCCATCGTCGATGGCATTTCCGGGGCGATCCGCCACATCAACACCTATTCGTCCCATCACACGGAGGCAGTGATTGCAGAAGACCCGGATGTCGTCGCGCGTTTCTTCAACGAAATCGACTCGGCGATCCTGCTGCACAATGCCTCGACCCAGTTCGCGGACGGCGGCGAGTTCGGCATGGGCGGCGAGATCGGCATTTCCACCGGTAAAATGCATGCGCGCGGCCCCGTCGGCGTCGAACAGTTGACGTCCTTCAAATACCTGGTGCATGGCACCGGTCAGATCCGGCCCTGATTCCACGTGGGGCAGGAAACGATCGATCCACGCTATCTCGACATGCCGCATGTAGAGCGCGGCATGGCTGTCGGTCTGTTCGGCGGTTCCTTCAACCCACCGCATGAGGGGCATCTGCTGGTCGCCGAAATCGCGCTCCGCCGCCTCGGGCTCGATCAGCTCTGGTGGATGGTTACTCCCGGTAATCCGCTGAAAAGTCGCTCCGAACTTGCATCGCTGAAGCACCGGCTCACCATGAGCGAGAAGCTGATCCATGATCCGCGTATCAAGATCACCGCTTTCGAAAAGACGCTCGGCGGTTCATATACGGCTGATACGCTCGCCTCTGTGAAAGCCAGGAAGCCGCATGTGCATTTCATCTGGGTCATGGGCGCTGATAGCCTGAAGACCTTCCATCTCTGGCAGAAATGGCAGGAGATCGCGTCCACCTTCCCGATCGCCGTCATCGATCGCCCCGGTTCGACACTTTCCTTCCTCTCGTCGAAAATGGCCCGTACCTTTGACTATGCCCGCATCGATGAGGACGATGCCGGGACACTGTGGAAGCGCAAAGCCCCTGCCTGGACTTTCATTCATGGTCCGCGTTCGGCACTGAGCTCCACCGCAATCCGCGCCGTCAACGGCCAGAAATCCTGACCGGAAACATGCAAACAGCCGCAAAATGAAACGATGAAGAAGATTCTGGGCGTCACGATCACCTTTTTGGCCTCTCCCTTGAAAGATTGACTATTCGATGCCACCTTTCTCTATGCGACCGAGTCTCAAATCGGATTCGCGGAAAGTGCATGTTGCTGTTACCGGAAGAAAGGACAGACCCTGACAACAGTACACGCCAAGGGAAAGACGGCCCGCGTCCTCCCGCAGAGCCTGGAACGTGGCGCCGATGCCGCCGCCCGCGCTCTCGAACTGGTCCTCGCAAGTCTCGAGGACTCCAAAGCAGAAGATATTGTCACCATCAACATCGCCGGAAAATCAGCGCTCGGAGACTATATGGTCGTTGTCTCCGGACGATCGAGCCGGCATGTCATGGCCATCTGCGATCACCTGATCTCCGACCTTAAGGACGAGGGCCTGGGTGCACCTCGCGTCGAAGGCCTGGAGGCTGGCGACTGGGTGCTAATTGACACCGGTGACATCATCATACATGTGTTCCGCCCGGAAATCCGCGAGTTCTACAACATCGAAAAGATGTGGGCCGCTCCGGATATCGAGGAAGGTACACTGCTGCACTGACAGGTTTGGGCGCATCCTGAACCGGTCTGGCTGACGTCGAATTCGAGGGCCGAGCATACGCTCGCCGCCCGGATGGGATTTCGGTCGCTAAAAAACGGATCAGGACATGCGGATAAGCCTTTTTGCGGTGGGACGGCTGAAAGCCGGACCTGAAAAGGACCTTGCGTCCCGTTACCTCGACCGCTTCGCCAAAGCTGGCCCGGCGGTGGGGTTGGAATTGTCCAAGCTCATGGAAGTCCAGGAGAGTCGCGCAGCCAACCCCGAAACGCGCAAGCGTGAAGAGGCCGGCATGCTTGAAAAGGCACTCCCGGAAGGTGCGATCCTCATCCTCCTCGATGAACGCGGCAAGGCGCTCGACAGCGAATCTTTCGCCGGCCTCATCGGCCGCTATCGCGACAACGGCAAGCGCGATCTGATGCTGGCAATCGGCGGTGCTGACGGGCTTGACCCGGAATTGCGCTCACGCGCCGATGTGGTGCTCAATCTCGGCACCCTGACCTGGCCGCATCAACTCGTGCGTATCCTCATTGCCGAGCAGCTTTATCGCGCCGTCACCATTCTTTCCGGCCATCCCTATCACCGGGTGTAAACACTTCATTTAGATTCAAACACGATGTTGTTTATGGCTTCGTCGGGCAAATCAGCTTACGCTTCCTCGATCCGGCAGAAAATCGGAGCGGGAATGAGAATAACAGGGATGACATCGTACCGACATGCGCTGCTTCTGGCTGCAGCCTTCGGTTTCGCCCTGATTCCTCCCCTTGAACCCTCCAGCCCGGCTCGCGCTCAGGATGCCGATATGCCGGCACCGCCGCCGCAGACCGGATCACCTGCAGCCGCCATGGTCGATCCTACAGCCGATCTGCAGCGCAGGCGCAACGAGACGCGCGGCGAGCTCGAAGTCCTGTCCAAGAACATGAAGCTTTCGGCCGACAAAGTGGCCACGATTGAAAGGAACATTGCGGATATCAAGAAAAACAGCGCCGATGTCCGTCAGGCGCTGATCGAATCCGCCGCCCGCCGTAAGAGCCTTGAAACGAGGATCCTGGCCAGCGAAAAGAAAATCGCCGAGCTCAAGGTCAGGGAGGATGGCATTCACGCCTCGCTGCGCAGCCGCCGCGCCGTTCTCGCAGAGGTGCTCGCAGCGCTTCAGCGGATGGGGCGCAATCCGCCGCCGGCGCTTCTGGTCACGCCCGACGATGCATTGGCATCCGTGCGCAGCGCCATCCTGCTTGGCGCTGTCGTACCTGGCATGCGGGACGAGGCGAACGAGTTGGTCGCCGATCTCCAATCTCTTGTCTCTTTGCAGGCTGCCGCCCTGACCGAGAAGACGAGCGTCTCCAGCACCATCGCCGAAAGCCTCGAAGAAGAGCGGCGTATGAACCTTCTCCTCGCTGAAAATGAAAAGTTGAACAGGCGTAACATCGCCGACCTGGATGCCGAACGCCGCCGCTCGGAAGAACTTGCCGGGCACGCCGATACGCTTGAAAGCCTCATCCAATCGCTTGAAGGCGAGATCGCTTCCGTCCGCGATGCAATCGACAGGGCACGCCTCGAAGAGGAGCGGCGCCGCCTCCTTTCGGAAGCCGAGCGCGAAAGGGCCAAAAAGCTCGCCGAAAGCGGCGTGCCTGACAAAAACCGTATTGCGCCCGCATATGCGTTTTCGAGCCTCAAGCAGAAGCTGGAGCTTCCGGTCGCCGGAGATGTATTGCGTTGGTTCGGTGACCCCGACGGGACAGGACATACGGCAAGGGGCACGACCATAGCTTCGAATCCCGGAGCAGTGGTTACGGCGCCTGCGGATGGTCTCGTCGTTTTTGCCGGTGCGTTCCGAAGCTATGGACAGACGATCATCCTCAATGCCGGCGACGGATACCATCTGGTCCTGACCGGCATGGATGAAGTGAATGCGCGGCAGGGCAAGTTCGTCTTCGCAGGCGAACCCATCGCCGTTATGGGTGAGAAAAGAGTGGCAAGCGCAATGGCATTGGCGCTGGAAACAGATCGTCCAACGCTTTACATTGAATTCCGAAAGGACGGCACTCCGGTCGATTCCAGGCCGTGGTGGACCGCAAAAGAAACTGGAAGGGCACGAAATGATTCGTAGGGCTTCTCTTGTCATCGTCGGGGCGCTCATGGGTGCGACAGCGATGAGCGTGATTTACTCGGCCGGTGTGCCTGCGCAGGCCGCCGGTCCTTCGACCTACAAGGAATTGTCGATCTTCGGCGATGTGTTCGAGCGGGTCCGTGCTCAGTACGTGACGCCGCCGGACGAGGAAAAGCTGGTAGAAAATGCCATCAACGGCATGTTGACCTCGCTGGACCCCCATTCGAGCTTCATGAATGCCAGAGATGCCGAAGATATGCGCACACAGACGCGCGGCGAGTTCGGCGGCCTCGGCATCGAGGTGACGATGGAGAACGAACTCGTCAAGGTCATCGCGCCCATCGACGATACGCCCGCCTCGCGTGCCGGCATACTGGCCGGTGACTTCATTTCGGAGATCGACGGCCAGCCGGTACGCGGCCTGAAGCTTGAAGATGCCGTTGAAAAGATGCGCGGTGCGGTCAACACGCCGATCAAGCTGACGATCATTCGTCAAGGCGCCGACAAGCCGCTCGATATCACCGTCGTGCGCGATATCATCGCGGTCCGCGCCGTAAAATCCCGCGTTGAGAACGGTGACGTCGGTTACGTCCGCGTTATTTCCTTCACTGAAAAGACCTACGACGACCTGGAAAAGGCGATCAAAAAGATCAAGGCGGATGTACCGGCCGATAAGCTGAAGGGCTACGTCCTCGACCTGCGCCTTAATCCCGGCGGTCTTCTCGACCAGGCGATCAACGTTTCCGACGCCTTTCTGGAACGCGGCGAGGTTGTTTCCACACGCGGCCGCAATGCAGACGAAACCCGCCGCTTCAATGCCGGCCCGGGTGATCTGACGGACGGAAAGCCAGTGATCGTACTCGTCAATGGTGGCTCGGCTTCCGCCTCGGAAATCGTCGCCGGCGCATTGCAGGATCTGAAGCGTGCAACCGTTCTCGGTACGCGCTCCTTCGGCAAGGGTTCGGTCCAGACGATCATCCCGCTCGGCGACGCCGGCGCGCTGCGTCTGACCACCGCTCTCTATTACACGCCCTCGGGTAAATCGATCCAGGGCACTGGCATCAACCCGGACATCAAGGTTGAGCAGCCACTGCCGCCGGAACTGCAGGGCAAGGTCCGCGCCGAAGGTGAGTCCAGCCTGCGGGGCCATATTCCGGGCGCCGCCGAGACGGAGGAAGGTTCGGGCTCCGTCGCGTATGTGCCGCCGGAAGCCAAGGACGACATCCAGCTCAACTATGCACTGGACCTGCTCCATGGCGTGAAGACTGATCCGTCCTTCCCTGCGAATCCGGATAAGGCTGCGGCCGCTATCAAGAAGTAAAGAGCCGCGGACCGGCCAGCGTAGCGCGTTGTCAAGACGCCTCGCTGGCCGGTTCTGTTTATCTGCAGGCACGATACAGGACCGAAATTGGGCAGCGATCTCCACGCACCGCTGGGACAAAGCCGGCCGGCCGCACGGCGACGGGTTAGAAGATTTTCTTCCGCGGCCGTTCTCGCCTCCCTCGCCGTCGCAGGCATTCTTGGCCTTTCGATTTATGCGATGCGAGGTGATGACGCTCTGAGACAGGTCGCGTCCAATGATCCGCCGGCATCCGAACCTGACCAGGCTCAGTCTCTCGGAAGGAACGATCAGAACTCCGCTGGGCAGCAACCTGCGGGCATGCCTCGCTCCAATCCAACTTCCGGTGCGAATATCGAGCGGACGCTGACGGACGACGGCATGGTCGTGACAAAATACACGCCGCGATCCCGCGACAATGGCGGCCCGGTCCTCATCGAAGCCCAAAGAATTGGCCAAGACCCACGCATGGCCGCCCAGCCCAATGAAGCACTGCTCGAAGACTCGCCCTATGGCCGGTTGCCGATCACCGGCCCGGACGGATTGCGGCCGATGGACCAGTATGCTCGGCCATGGTCTGGTGCACGTGGAACCCGGATCGCGATCGTCGTGGGCGGGCTTGGCCTCAGCCAGACGGGCACGCAGAGGGCGATCAGAGAACTTCCACCGACGATAACCTTTGCCTTCGCTGCGAGCGGCAACAGCCTCCAGCGCTGGATGCAGGAGGCTCGCCGCAGCGGCCACGAAATCCTGGTACAGGTGCCGCTGGAGCCATTCGACTATCCGGCAAACGATCCAGGTCCTGACACATTGCTGACCAGGACTTCCGTAAAAGAAAATCTCAACCGGCTGCATGAAGCCATGGGCAGGATCACGAACTACACGGGCATCATGAACTATCTTGGTGGCCGTTATCTTGCCGATGCGGATGCGCTGGAGCCGATCCTGCGCGATGTTTCGCAACGCGGCCTGCTGTTTCTCGACGACGGCACGTCTGCCCAGTCCAAGACGGCGGTTATCGCCAAGGCGGTCGAACTGCCGCACGCTTTCGGCGATCTGACCCTTGACGGCCAGCTGCAGGTGGACGCAATTCTCAAGAAGTTGGACGAGTTGGAGCGCATCGCCGGCCGCAGGGGCACGGCTGTAGGCGTCGCTTCCGCTTTCGATGAAAGCATTGATGCGATAAGGCAGTGGAGCGAGAAGGCATCGCAACGCGGGATCGAGATCGTCGGGGTTTCAGCACTCGCAGGCGAAAGCGTCGAGCCATGATGGATCGGAGTCGTGCATGAGCAAGAAGGACAAACGCCTGGTTCTCGCCGAAGATCTGCCTTACCGACCCTGCGTCGGCATCATGGTGCTGAATCGCGATGGCCTTGTCTGGGCCGGACGACGCGTCAGCGAAGGCAACAGCGAATACGACGGTTCGCCGCAGCTTTGGCAAATGCCACAGGGCGGCATCGACAGGGGCGAGGATCCGCTTCCTGCAGCTTATCGCGAGCTTTACGAGGAAACTGGTATCCGGACCGTCAAGCTACTCGCAGAGGCGCGCGACTGGATCAACTATGACTTGCCACCGCATCTCATAGGTATCGGATTGAAGGGCAAATATCGCGGCCAGACGCAGCGCTGGTTCGCCTTCCGCTTCGACGGCGACGAAAGTGAAATTGCCATCAACCCGCCGCCAGGCGGCCATGAACCGGAATTCGACGCGTGGGAATGGAAGCCGATGACCGATCTGCCCGGCTTGATCGTACCGTTCAAGCGCGCCGTTTATGATCAGGTCGTCGCGGAGTTTGCGCATCTGGCCAAAGCTGCGGCCTGAATCTTACCTTGGGTTGCTGCTTTCGATGCACAGCGAAGACGGCAGGACTGATAGGTTGCTCCATAAAAGCGTCCAGCTCCCCCACAGCTTTCTTCTCGAAGCCCGGGGCCTGGCGGATATGGCTCCCACTTAAAGCCGCACAGGAAGCCCTTCGGCATCGTTCAAGGATGGTGCCGGAGTCCGTTAGCCAAGACGGTTACTTGCCAGCGTTTCGCAATATCGAACCGACGGAAACCTGATCGACCGGCGCCGCGACGCGTTCATTGCCGTCGGAACAGACCCGCTGCACAAACGCACCGGGCCTTTTATCGATGATGCCGGTTTATTCGGCCTCGTTGGCAGATTCCGCGTTGAGCAGACCGTAACGCTCCTCGCCGATCTTCGCCAGCAGATCGAGCTGGGTTTCAAGGAAGTCGATATGGCCTTCCTCATCGGCCAGAAGCTCTTCGAAGAGTTTCATCGAAACATAGTCACCGGCGTCATGACAGATATCGCGAGAGGCTTTGTAAGCCGTGCGGGCGTCATATTCACCCGCAAGGTCGGCTTCAAGAACTTCCTTGACATTCTGGCCGATCCGTAGCGGCGCCACTGTCTGGAGATTGGGATGGCCTTCAAGGAAGATGATGCGCGCGATCAGCTTATCGGCATGGTGCATCTCTTCGATGGACTCCGCCCGCTCCTTCTTCGCAAGCTTTGTATAGCCCCAATCTTCGAGAAGGCGGTAATGCAGCCAATATTGGTTGACGGCACCAAGTTCGAGAAAAAGTGCCTCGTTAAGCCGCTCGATGACCTTTGAGTCGCCTTTCAATGTCCGCTCTCCTGTTCTCTTCATGGAATTGTTTCAAGCGGGACATATATACAACGACCTCGGCTTCCGTCGAGTGGTGCTCGGCGTGATATTCCTCGGTTGTACGGATGATGAGGTCGACAACATTCGGGAAGCAGCCGCAGCAACGGCCGCGCTTATCCATGGCGTGGTACACTTTGGCCGGAACGATCAGCTGCCAACAGTCTTCGTTAAGGAGCTCGATGATAACGTCCCTGATTTCCCTGTCGGTGATGTAATTGCAACTGCAAACCAGCATTTCTCGGTCGACCTGCGAAACATGACCTGTAACATCCTCTTTTTGCGAAAGCGGACATCCGATGTCAAGAAAAAATCGGGTATCTGCGTTATTTCTTAAAGAAGCCGGCCATTCCATGACGTGAATCAAAAATGCGATGCGGCCTTCTTTCTGCCGACCTTTCGAGAAGTAGCGGACTGAAATCAGAAGCATCGTTTCATCGACGCTTGGCCGCTACGCGGGAATATCGGCCAACGAACGCAAACTGAAGCGCAAAACAGTTTCTCACGAAGCCTTTTGCTACACTCAGTGAAAGTTCCGTCCCTTGGGCATGACGCTACCCGGTTCGGTCGAATAGAGCGGCGGTGCGGCAGCAGCCGTTTTCTGACGTCTCTCCTCCTCCATACCGTTGGATCGCCTTTTCCGGCGATGATTGCCGCTGGACTGCAATACCTCATCTGATCGGGACGATGATATCTCGGGCCGGCGCGCCTCCTTCTGCAGAAGGCCAAGCATGGGAGTGATGTCCTCTATGTGTTCGACCACCGTATGAATAACGCCGCTCTCGCTTTGCAGCTTCCCCCGGATTTTCACGAGCCGCGCGCCCATGACGACCGATCGGAAACGCTCGAAAGTTTTAGGCCAGACGATCGCATTGGCGACACCGGTCTCGTCTTCCAATGTCATGAAGATCACGCCACTGGCAGAACCCGGACGTTGCCGCACCAGCACGATCCCACCGATCGTGACTTTTCGCCCGTTCGGAACGTCCAGAAGATCGACACTTCGGGCGATTCCCATTGTTCTGAATTCTTCACGAAGGAAGGAGACCGGATGCGCCTTCAGTGACAGGGAAAGGTACCGATAGTCTTCGATCACCTCCTCGCCCGGCAGCATTGTCGGAATTCTGATCTTCGGTTCAGGCCTGAGATCCGCACAGCCTGCCACATCGAACAGAGATAACCTCTCGGTCGTATTTTTCACATCAAGTCCCCGCACGGCCCAGAGGGCCTCACGGCGCGTAAGCCCAAGAGAGGTGAAAGCATCGGCGTCCGCAAGCCGTTCGATAGCCGACTTATCGAGCCCGGACCGAAGCCAGAGATCATGAACAGATGTGTAGCCGCCTCCTCGACTGGCGGTGAATTTCTTGATCATGTCATCTTCGGACAGGCCCTTGACCTGACGAAAACCTAGTCGCACGGCATATCTTGTCTTGATGACATCGCGCATGGACTCATGACGCTTGTCGATCGCGTTCCTGTCAAAGACGGCCTCTTCCAGAGTGCAATCCCATTCGGATTTATTCACATCGACAGGAAGGGTCTGGATGCCGTGCTCCCGCGCATCACGGATCAGCTGCGCCGGCGCATAGAACCCCATGGGCTGCGAATTCAGCATCGCCGCGCAGAAGACATCCGGATAGTAAGCCTTGATCCAGGACGAGACGTAGACAAGCAGGGCGAAGGAAGCGGCATGGCTCTCCGGAAAACCGTATTCCGCAAATCCCTGGATCTGACTAAAGCAGCTTTCCGCGAATTCTTTTGAATACTCGTTTTCCAGCATGCCATTGATGAAGTCTCGCCTGAATTCCTCCACTCGTCCCGATCGCTTGAATGTTGCCATCGAGCGACGCAACTTGTCGGCTTTTTCGGCAGGGAAGCGCGCGGCCGTGATAGCGATCTGCATCGCTTGCTCCTGAAAGAGCGGTACGCCGAGGGTCCTTTTCAGAACCTCTTTAAGCGCGGGGCTCGGATATTCTACCGGCCGGCCGTTTCGCTCATCCTCTCGCCGCTTCAAATACGGGTGGACCATGTTCCCCTGAATGGGGCCTGGCCGGACGATCGCCACCTCCACGACGAGATCATAGAATTTCCGGGGTCTGAGCCGCGGCAGCATGCTCATCTGCGCCCGGCTCTCGATCTGGAAAACGCCGACCGTATCGGCCCGGCAGATCATATCATAGACGGCGTCCTCAGGCTTCTGCTGCAACCCCGCCAGGGTTTCATCAACCTGGTAATGAACCCGCATGAGGTCGAATGCCTTCTTGAGACAGGTCAGCATGCCGAGGGCGAGCACATCGATCTTCAGGAGCTTCAATGTGTCGAGATCATCCTTGTCCCATTCCACCATATAGCGCCCCGGCATGGCCGTCCTCATGATCGGGACGACCTCGTCGAGCCGGTCGCGCGTGATCAGAAAACCGCCGACATGCTGGGTGAGATGCCGCGGAAAACCTAGAAGCTCCTTCGCATGAGCCAGAACTTTCTGCGTCGTGAGGTCTTTCACGTCGAGTCCGGCCGCCTTCACATCCCGCTCCGAAAGCCCGTCCTCCGACCAGCCCCAGACCAGGCTGGAAAGTGCGGTCTGGACGTCTTCCGAAAGCCCGAAAGCCTTGGCCACTTCGCGGCCGGCCATACGCGTCCGATAGCTCGTAACCGCCGCCGTGAGACCCGCGTGACGAAAGCCATAATGCTTATAAATGTACTGGATGACCTCTTCCCGCCGCCCATGCTCGAAGTCGACATCGATATCCGGCGGTTCATTCCGCTCCGTCGAAATGAACCGTTCGAAAAGCAGGGTCGTGAATGTCGGATCGACCTCGGTGATACCGAGACAAAAGCAGACGGTGGAATTGGCGGCCGATCCCCGCCCCTGGCACAGGATTTTCAACTCATACCGGGCATGCCAGACAATATGGCGCACCGTCAGGAAGTAAGGCTCGTATTGCATCTCCTTGATGAGACCGAGTTCGTATCTGATCTGATCCGTTACCTTGTCCGGAATTTTATCCGGATATCGGCGTCTGGCCCCTTCCCAGGTCAGCCGCTCCAGGGTTTCCGATACCGTCTCGCCCGGTACGCTCTCGTCCGGATAATTATGGCTGAGCTCATCCAGCGAGAATTGCAGTTGCTTAAAAAACCTCTGAGTGTTGGCGATCGCATCCGGATATTTGGCGAAAAGCCGCGCCATCTCAGCGGAATGTTTGAGGTGCCGCTCTCCATTAGGGGCAAGACGAAAGCCGGCTTCCTGGACCGTCACATGCTCGCGGATGGCCGTCACGACATCCGATAGTGAGCGCCGATAGGGGAGACTGTAAAGAGGCAGGTTGGTTGCGATTAACGGCAAGTGACATTGCGAAGCGATCTGCGCAAAGGTGGTGAAAACAAACGCATCGCGCCCGTCATAGGTCGGCGACAAGGCGAGATAGATATTCTTTTCGAATTTCTCCCGATAAGAGCTCAGCTGCTTACTCAGCTCCGCTAGGTACTGAGCATCTTCCGCCCGGGTGAAATCCGGCACGACAGCAAGCATCATCTCGTCGCACCATTCCAGAAAATCCCATTCCTCCAGGATGCAGGAACCCTTTTCCGTCCTAAGGTTCCCCCGGCTCAGCAGGCGGCATAGGTTGGCCCAGCCCTTCCGATTCCTCGGATAGGCCAGAACGTCCGGCGTGTGGTCCGAAAAGACGAGACGCGCTCCCGGGTAAAAGGCACAAGGCCACACCGCGTCCTCCTCGTCCTTCTTTTTCCCCTGCTCCTGCTGACGCTTGTACGTCTCCTTCATGTCCCGGACCTGGTTATGCGCCCGCACCACACCGGCGACCGAATTCCGGTCGGCAATGCCAAGGCCGGAAAGGCCAAGAAGGCTTGCTGTCAACACCATTTCTTCAGGGCGTGCAGCCCCCTCCAGGAAGGAGAAGTTGGTCTTGGCGCCGATCTCGAAAAAAACGGGGGCATTCTTCATGCGAAAATCCCATGGACGCGCCAGCTTGGCGCTGTTTTTCCGTCGTAATGGCCTTCGCGAAAAATCCAGAAACGTCGACCTGCATCGCTTTCCAGGCGAAAATAATCACGTTCCTCCGCCTCCTTAGGATCTATCCACCATTCCGGCGAAATCCGTTCAGGACCTTCGGCCCGAACGACCCGATGAACGATCCGGCGCCAGCGAAACCGCTGGGGCGGGCCATCCGGTACCGTTGCGGCAAAAGCATCTATCGGCTCCGGATGGTGGAAAAGGCGCAATGGCCGATCAGATCTGGGCGCGAAGGCTAAATCTTCATCCCCTTTCTTCTGCGCGCTTCCCGCCGTCATCGCCGGCACAAAAACTCTCGCCCGTTCCGGCATATGGCTTTGCCGCAGTTCCGCAAACTGTAGACAATCCGCCCCCAAACGCGCCGAAACTCGATCGACAAAATCCGCAAGTGAGATCTCACTCTCTCCGTCGCCGATGAAATCGCCTTGCGCGGCCCCAAAAGTGTCGTGCTGCAGCACATTGAGGCGCAGGAGTTCGAAACCGAAGCCCGCATCGAGATCGTCGTGTACGGCGTTCAGACGCTCGGAAAACAGGGTCGAGATACGTTCCGGATCGCGTAGCGGCTGCGAAGCCCCGGCAGCTATGCGGAACACCCGGCCATCGATGCGGAAAAGCACCAGCTCGAAAACTCGCCCGCCAATTCCGCGAACTTCCAGTCCCGGTCGAAGAGACGTCGCGATCTGCCCAGTCAGCTGCAGGATATGTTCCTCCGCCTGAATCGGTTCGGCGAGCCGCCGCTCGGCAGAAAGAGCCGCGACAGGCCGTCGGGGAGAAATCGCTTCCTCATTCGCCCCAAGCGCCTGATCCAGCCGAAGAAGCAATTGCGTGCCGAAACGGCGGGCAAGCGGCGCACGCGGCATGGGAAAAAGATCACCGACCCGTTTCAGCCCGAGCTTATGCAGTGAGACGATCATGGCGTCGTCTATGCGCAAGGCATTGACCGGCAATGGGGCCAGCACCTCTTTCATCGTTTCGTCATCAATTACGCCACCGCGTCCGAAACGACAGGCCGCCCAGGAGAGACCGGGGGACGAAGAAATCGCTCCTTTGACATCGAACCCCATATGAAAAAGCCGTTTAAGAATATCCCTTAACAAGGCCTCTTCACCCCCGAAGAGATGCGCACAACCGGTAATGTCCAGAAGGAGGCCCTCGCGGCCATCAAGTGCCACGAGTGGAGTATAACGGTCGCACCAGTCGGCGATGGCTTCGAGCAGCACCTGGTCGGCTTCCTCATCCTCATCCATCACGTCAATCTTCGGAAACATGGCGCGCGCTTCCGCGAGGCCCTGTCCTCGTTTCAAACCGAGCCGTTCGGAAACTTCATCGAGTGCAGTAAGCCGCATGGCATTGTCACGCCGCCCGGCACAGAGGATCGGCGGATGGTCAGGACGCCCTCTCGTTCGCCACGACAGGCCCCAGAACTGGCGAGCGATCCTGTCGGTCGGCAGATGCGGGAAGACCAGCGCCAAGATGCGTTGACGGGTTACGGAAAGAGGAAGTTTCTCCTGTTTCACGGTCGAGCGAAAATTGACGGTCACGGGAATTCCACTCCAGAAAGAAGGAGAGCGGAGCCGGATTGCGGCTCTTCTCCAGGGTCAGTTGGAAAACGGGATGGCCGATGCTGCCGCCAAGCATGGATCCATCCGGAAGGCGTCGCCCGGAGGCTCGCGCCGGTTTGACAAGGAAGCGGAAAAAAGCACTGCTCGCTTCTTCTTCGCCCGCATGCCGCAATAGGAAAAGTGGCCGTCCCGCTGCTTTCGCCCGCAGGCCAAGCCTCCGGCTTTCGGTAAGGCCGAAATGCCTCGGGTTGCCCCGTATTTCGAGAATGGTGGCGGACAGGACACCGCTCGCCACCGCAGTTTCTGCAAGCCATAGTGCATCATCCAGCCTGCGCGGCGACGCATAAAGAATCTCGTGAGGGTCCAGCCCGAATTGCCTGAGGCCAACAGCATAAGGAGCGCCGGCCTCCTGCCTGGAAACGACGTCACCGACCCATAAAACCGGTGCCTCGCTTGTTTCCATGGCCTTGAGATAAGCGGCAAGCGCAAGTACAAATCCGCTCGCCGCGCCCGCATCCAGCATCACCATCGAACGAATTTCCGTGAGGCCGTCAAATGGCAGGCCACCATCCAAAGCAGCGTCCAGAGGCGCTATGCCGAATGGCAGGCGGGGTTGATTGTTCCTGGATTTTTGCGCTTCAGGATCCGTGGCAGCATCTGCCTGCTTCGCCGCAGCCAGGCTGGGCAAGGGTTTTCCCTCCATTCTGGCGATTTGTTCGCGCAGGGCAAAAAGCGTTTCCCGCGCCGTGGCGTTCTCGGCCATGGCGTCAGCTCCCATCATGAATGTTCACTTTATGTTCTTATGGATTCCAGAGGCCTTCGAAAGAGTCAACAACCAAATGGCAGGAATCTTTTCCTCTGGCGGTAGGCCAATGATTCTTCTCTCGAAAAATATCGTCGAAGGCACTATATGGGCCTGATCAGAAGGAGAACTCATGGCCCGTATCGACCAGACCGACGATTGGCGGGATCGCCACGCGCCGACGATCAACTCGTTCGAGTCGCTGGCGATCGAGGCCTATGGTCACTTGCCAGAGGAATTCCGGGCCCTTACCACCAACCTGATCATCGAGATCGAGGATTTTCCGGACGATGAGGTGTTCGAGGATATGGCGCTCGAAACACCCTTCGACCTGCTCGGTCTGTTCGAAGGTCGCGGCATTTCCGAGCGCTTCAACATGGAAACGGGCGAACTGCCGAACCGCATCCGGCTCTATCGCCGGCCGATCCTTGATTACTGGGCCGAAAACGATGAGACGCTGGGCGATATCATCACCCATGTGCTGATCCACGAAATCGGTCATCACTTCGGCTTGAGCGACGACGACATGGAACGCATCGAGGCCAGCGCCGAAGACGCCGCCCAGCGTTAAGGTCAATCGACAGAGCTTTTATTGCTCGCCAAGTTTCATGTCCGGATCATAATCCTTGCCATGAACGGTCTTGATGACCGCCTGGCCGCACTGCATCTCGCCGGTCGTGGCATTGAAGGCATAGGTCGGGGAACCATGAAGCTCCCAGCCCTTGTTCAGCGCAGCTGTCACCTTGTGACAAAAAGAAGAGTCGTCAGGACCGGTGAGGAAGCGATAGAGTTTCATGAAAGTTTCTTTCGTTCGGCAATGATCCGCGTCCTGGCGACAAGCTTTTCAGCCTCCGCCAGATGGAGGCGCTCGACCATTTTGCCGTTCAGATTGATGACGTTGAGATGTTGGGATTCCGGCCGGGCAAAAGCGGCAATCACCGCTTCAGCCTCTTCCACGGCCCGCGGGTCGGGACCGAAATGCCGGTTAGCAGGTTCGATCTGGGCCGGATGGATCAGCATCTTGCCGGAAAAACCCATGGCACAACCTTGGGCACATTCCGCATCGAAAGCTTCCGCATCCTTGAAATCGTTGAAGACGCTGTCGATCACGTCGATGCCATAAGCCCGTCCGGCAAGCACCACCTGCATCAACCAGGGCACGAGGTAGGCACGGCCAGGCTGCGACAGGACACCGGTTCCCTTGCGCAGGTCGTTGAGGCCGACGACGAAACATCGGAGCCGCTCATCCGCCCCGGCAATCGCCGCCGCGTTCAGAACACCTTTCGGCGTCTCGATCATCGCCCATATGGCAAGCTCGTCCGGGGCACCGGTCTCGGACAGGATATCCGCGATCGCTTGCACCTCAGAAACCCGCTCCACCTTGGGAACCAGCACCACTTCTGGCGATATCTCGACCACGAGATCCATGTCGGCTCTGCCGAACTCGGTTTCGAGAGGGTTGATGCGGATGATAGTTTCCCGGTTTCGCAGCGGCCCTTCCCTGAACAATCGGCGCAGATTGTCGCGAGCCTCGATCTTCTTCTCCGGCGCCACGGAATCTTCCAGATCGAAGATCACCGCATCGCAATCGAGACCATGTACCTTTTCCAATGCCCTTGCATTACCGGCCGGCACGCTCAGGACAGAGCGGCGAAGACGAGCGGGAGCAGAATTGATGTCAGTCAAGGCGGTCATCACGACTTTGTGCCAATCTTTTAAGTCTGCGGCAATACCGTTCCGTGCAAGACCTCTTGCAAGAAAGGGCGGAAGGGCCCACATTCTTCGATAAGAAAGGTTTGGACCATGCAAAACATCCGCGCATTCTTTGTCATCGTATCGGCAATTGCCGTGCTTGCCATGGCAGCGCTTCTGACAGCTTCTCTGACCGTAGCCTTTGTCGGCATCCTCGCGGTTCTTTCCCTTGGACGGGCGCTTTCGGCGCGGCTGAAGCCGGTTCCGGTACGCGCGAAGGCCAGCAAGCGCGAAATGCGCGTCTGGAATGACGGCCGCGGCACGATCATCGACCTTTGATCCCTGAAAGCCATAAATAGACCGTTCTCAGCCTCA
The DNA here is from genome assembly GCF_040066075.1 of Neorhizobium phenanthreniclasticum. Lineage (NCBI taxonomy): Bacteria > Pseudomonadati > Pseudomonadota > Alphaproteobacteria > Hyphomicrobiales > Rhizobiaceae > Neorhizobium > Neorhizobium phenanthreniclasticum. Next base: position 102,944 of record NZ_JBEAAL010000024.1, on the reverse strand, counting down.
TTGGCGTACCGGTTGAAGGCAAACAGGCCTTCAAATCCACGCAGATTTGCTTTATGGCAGCTTCCGCAGATGTAGTCCCACGTGGAGGCAGATCATGGAAAAGTTCACCAAGCTCACCGGCGTCGCAGCGCCGCTTCCGGTCGTCAATATCGACACGGACATGATCATTCCGAAGGATTACCTCAAGACGATTAAGCGCACCGGCCTCGGTAAGGGTCTTTTCGCGGAAGCCCGTTACAACGAAGACGGCACCGAAAACGCAGATTTCGTGCTCAACAAGCCCGCCTACAGGAATGCCAAGATCCTGGTCGCCGGCGACAATTTCGGCTGCGGCTCATCCCGCGAGCATGCCCCTTGGGCGCTTCTCGATTTCGGCATCCGCTGCGTGATTTCGACGAGCTTTGCCGACATATTCTACAATAACTGTTTCAAGAACGGCATCCTGCCGATCGTCGTCAGCCCGGAAGACCTGGAAAAGCTTATGGACGACGCCGAGCGCGGTTCGAATGCGGTTCTCTCGGTCGACCTGGAAGCGCAGGAGATCACCGGCCCGGATGGCGGTGCGATCCATTTCGATATCGATCCCGGCCGCCGTCACATCATGCTCGAAGGCCTCGACGACATCGCTTCGACGCTGAAGAGCGACGCGGCGATCAGCAGTTTCGAGAACAGGAACCGCGCCGCGCGCCCCTGGCTCTGATTTCCGGAACGCACCCGATGGTCAAATGGATTTCCTCCGGATCGCCCTTCGAAGCGCGGATCGGCTATTCGCGCGCAGTCGTGGACCGCGACATGGTCTATGTTTCCGGCACCACCGGCTACGACTATGCGAAGATGGAAATGCCGGATGACGTTTCGGACCAGACGCGAAACGCGCTCGGCACGATCGAAAAGGCTCTGAAAGAGGCCGGCAGCGGCCTGCGGGATATCGTGCGGGTGCGGTATTATCTCACAGACATGGCCGATTACGATGCCGTGGTCGAAGTGCTTGGCGCGACTTTTTCCGAAATCCGCCCGGCCGCAACCATGGTCGTCTGCGGCCTCACGACACCGGAAATGAAGATCGAAATCGAGGTGACGGCCCGCATCGGGGCCGGCAGTTCGTAACCCCTTTTCCGACCTCGTCCTTCGGCAGGCTCGGACGAGGTTTAGCCAGGCGCAGGCAAAAAGCCACGCGCGGGAGGACGAACGAGCCTGCGAAACCCGCAAGGACACCATCTGATTATGGCAAAGAACCTCTTCCTCCTTCCCGGCGACGGCATCGGCCCCGAGGCCATGGGCGAAGTCCGCAAGATCATCGGCTATATGAACAGCGCCATGAAAGCCGATTTCGTGCTCGACGAAGGCCTGGTCGGCGGCTGCGCCTACGATGCCTATGGCGCCGCGATCTCCGAAGAGGATATGGCTAAGGCTATGAAGGCGGACGCGGTGCTTTTCGGCGCCGTCGGCGGACCGAAATGGGATCACGTTCCTTATGAAGTGCGCCCGGAAGCAGGCCTGCTGCGCCTGCGCAAGGATCTGGAACTCTTCGCCAACCTGCGTCCTGCAATCTGCTATCCGGCGCTCGCCTCTGCCTCCTCGCTGAAACCGGAACTGGTGGAAGGTCTCGACATCCTGATCGTCCGCGAGCTCACCGGCGGTGTCTATTTCGGCGAGCCGAAGGAGATCATCGACCTCGGTAACGGCCAGAAGCGCGGCATCGATACGCAGGTCTACGATACCTACGAGATCGAGCGCATCGCCAGCGTCGCCTTCGAACTCGCACGCACCCGGAAAAACGCCGTGTGCTCCATGGAAAAGCGCAACGTCATGAAGTCCGGCGTGCTCTGGAACCAGGTCGTTACCGAGACGCACAAGCGCTCCTATCCGGACGTGAAGCTCGAGCACATGCTGGCCGATGCCGGCGGCATGCAGCTCGTGCGCCAGCCGAAACAGTTCGACGTGATCGTTACCGACAACCTCTTCGGCGACATGCTCTCCGACGTCGCCGCCATGCTGACCGGTTCGCTCGGCATGCTGCCTTCCGCCTCGCTCGGCGCGCCGGACGCTAAAACCGGCAAGCGCAAGGCTCTCTACGAGCCGGTGCATGGCTCCGCGCCCGACATCGCCGGCAAGGGCATCGCCAATCCGATCGCCATGATCGCCTCCTTCGCCATGTGCCTGCGCTACTCCTTCAATATGGTGAAGGAAGCCGATAATCTGGAAAAGGCGATCGCAAACGTACTCGACCAGGGCATCCGTACTGGCGATATCATGGCCGAAGGCTGCCAGAAAGTCGGCACGTCCGAAATGGGCGATGCAATTCTCAAGGAATTCGCGAACCTCTCTGCTTGATCCATTTGCCGGTCCCTTCCATCCTGAGGTGGAAGGGACCGGCCTCAACGACTGGTCTTTACCCTTTCTGCACCCCATATCGGGCACCTGCGAGAAAACAGGAATGAACCTGTCCACGGATAGAGGTTAATGAAGCGGACAATCAAAAAGCTGAGACATCGCCGTTATCGCTATCGTTCAAGCCCGCCGTTGCCCCGCTGGTGGCCTTATGTGCTCATTGCAGTCAATCTGGTTCTGATTGCCTTCTTCCTGCTCGATGCCCCGGTTGGCTTCTATGCGGCCCATACGCCCAATATCTTGCGGCCAATCGGCCGGACCATCACGGACTTAGGCAAATCCGGTTGGATCCTCTTTGCAAGTGCCCTCCTGTTCTTCGAAGCCCTCGCCGTCATCCGGCTGGCGCCAACCCTGAAGGCACGTTTCCGGGCCATTCTCGTCAGCCATATGGCGTTTTATGTTTTCGTCTCGGTCGCCGGTTCGGGGCTCCTCGTCAACCTGGTGAAGCGCATCATCGGACGTGCGCGGCCTGGTCTTTATGAAGAGTGGACTGCCTACGGCTTAAATCCCTTTTCCGGCGCCCGGTTCGAAAGCTTTCCGTCCGGCCATGCCACGACGGTCGGCGCATTCCTGATGGCCATGGCCTTGTTGGCACCGCCCTACCGCCTGCTCTTCCTGATCATGGGCCTTTGGCTTGGATTCTCCCGTGTCATCGTTGGTGCTCATTACCCAAGCGACGTGATCGCCGGCCTTTCCTTCGGCGCGTGGTTCTCGGTGACGATGGCGATCGTCTTTGCCCGTCATGGATTGCTTTTCCGGCAGGAGCCCGACGGCTGGCCGATTTTGCGCCGACCGATCCCTCTGCTGACGCGTCCGGATTGGAAGAGCGCCCCCTTCCCGCCGCGCGGTGTCCCGCCGAAACGAGAAATGGAAGAAACAGCGGGATAGACGAAAAGCAGCTTGGGCAAAACGCTTGCTTGACTCATCCCGAAAATCTTCTAAACAGCTTCGCGAACGGGAAAACAACCATATGCGTGCCTGCGAATTCAACATCGCTCACTGTGCACTGCCGGACGATGAAGCCGCGCAGCGGGTATGTTTTTCCGCTTTCTCCAAAACCAAGGCCAAAACGACGACGAAAACCGTCTGACGTCTCAGGCCCGCCGCTCTCTCCCCGGCAAGGCCGGGGACAAGGAAATCCGCGGATGCGTCTGCGGCTTCCCCCTCACCGGATCGAGGAGAGACAGAAAGAGAGCACAAAATGGGTTTCAAGATCGCAGTCGCCGGTGCAACCGGCAATGTCGGCAGGGAGATGCTGTCCATCCTCGCGGAACGCGGCTTTCCAGCCGGTGAAGTCGTAGCGCTGGCTTCAGCCCGCTCGCAGGGCACGGAAGTTTCCTTTGGTGACAAGACGCTGAAGGTCTCCAATCTCGAGAATTACGATTTCTCCGATACCGACATCTGCCTGATGTCGGCTGGCGGCGACGTCTCCAAGAAGTGGTCGCCGAAGATCGGCGCGCAGGGCTGCATCGTCATCGATAACTCGTCCGCCTGGCGCTACGACTCCGAAGTGCCGTTGATCGTGCCGGAAGTAAACCCGGATGCAATAAGCGGCTTTTCCAAGAAGAACATTATCGCCAACCCCAACTGCTCGACCGCCCAACTCGTCGTGGCGCTGAAGCCGCTGCATGACTTCGCCAAGATCAAGCGCGTCGTCGTCTCGACCTATCAGTCCGTCTCCGGCGCCGGCAAGGAAGGCATGGACGAACTTTTCACCCAGACCCGCGCCGTCTTCGTTGCCGACCCGATCGAGGCGAAGAAGTTCACCAAGCGCATTGCCTTCAACGTCATTCCGCATATCGATGTGTTCATGGAGGACGGATATACGAAGGAAGAGTGGAAGGTTCTTGCCGAAACCAAGAAGATGCTCGACCCGAAGATCAAGGTGACCTGCACCGCCGTGCGGGTTCCGGTCTTCATCGGTCATTCGGAATCGGTCAATATCGAATTCGAGAACGAGATCACCGCCGACCAGGCCCGCGATATCCTGCGTGAGGCCCCGGGTTGCCTGGTCGTGGACAAGCGCGAGAACGGCGGCTATGTCACGCCTTACGAATGCGCTGGCGAGGATGCGACCTACATTTCCCGCATCCGCGAAGATGCAACAGTTGAAAACGGTCTCAACATCTGGGTCGTTTCCGACAACCTGCGCAAGGGTGCCGCGCTGAATGCCGTGCAGATCGCCGAGTTGCTCGTCAATCGTGGCCTGATCAAGCCTCGCAAGGCCGCCGCCTGATTGGTGATAGCTTTATTAAGCATATTCCGATAGAAACTCCTGCCAGATATGGCGGGAGTTTCTCGTATTCGAGACACTTCACGAACTATTCATGAGCGGGTGAGTTGCTAATATTTGCAACCACCGCCATAAGGCCGATAACATATTCCCGGGCGCTTGCAGCCGAGCGCTCCGGCTCACGACGGGCTAACCGCAATGAAGAAGATTATACTGGCAGGACTGATCGCAACTGGTTTTCTGAGCGTCACTCCAGCCTTGGCCGCACCTCAATGCGGCAACGATTCCTCTGGTTTTGCCCGCTGGGTTGAAGACTTCAAGCGGGTTGCCCCCTCAAGCGGCGTCAACCCGTCCGTCGTCGAAAGGGCGTTCGCCAACATCTCCTACAATCGCGAAACGATCCGCGCCGACCGCGGTCAGAAGAGCTTCAAGCTCTCCTTCGATGAATTCATGCGCAAGCGTGGTGGCGCGACCATCATCTCCCGCGGCAAGAGCATGAGGTCCGGCAATGCCTCACTCTTCGCTTCGATCGAACGCCGTTACGGCGTGCCCGCCGGTCCGCTGATCGCCATCTGGGGCATGGAAACGGGTTTTGGCAGCTTCATGGGCAACCAGCACACGCTGTCGGCGGTCGCCACGCTCGCCTATGACTGCCGCCGCTCTGCCTATTTTACTGAGCAGCTTTATGCCGCTCTCCAACTCGTCGCCCGCGGCGATCTGAGCATTTCTGCCCGCGGCGCCGCTCATGGAGAAATCGGGCAGACCCAGTTCCTGCCGTTGAACGTCGTCCGTTACGGCACCGACGGTGACGGCGACGGCCATATCGACATGGTCCGCTCGCGCGCCGACGCGCTTGCCTCGACCGCCAACTTCCTGCGCGGTCATGGCTGGAGGGCCGGTGCCGGATACCAACCGGGGGAACCGAATTTCGCCGCCATCCAGGGCTGGAATGCCGCCTCGGTCTATCAGCGGGCGATCGCCCATATCGGCGGCCAGATCGACGGCCTGCAGACGAGTTCCCGCTGAGATTCAGGCCGAGGCTTGCTCGGCCTCGATCGGCGGTTCGTCGAGATCGGGGCGGACAAAATCGCCCTTACTGTTCATCACCCAGAGTTCCCCGGTGGAAATATCGAACCAGGCACCATGAATGCTGAGTCCGCCTTCTTCTCCGCGATTCTTCACGAAAGGAAATGTCTGCAGATTGGCGATGGAATTACGGATGGAGACCCGTTCCAGCGCCGTCTGGCGTTCGGCCGGCGTCATGAACGCGTTATTCTGGATCTGTTCAGCCGCGGGCCGCACGAGGCTCATCCATCTGCCGATGAAATCGCCCGGCGACAGCGGTTCCGTGGAGGGATCCAGCGCCGCCTGAATGCCGCCGCAACGGCCATGGCCCATGACAACGATATTGCGGATCTTCAGGACTTGAACCGCATATTCCAGCGCGGCCGAAGTGGCATGAAACTGGCTATCCGGCTCGTAGGGCGGCACCATGTTGGCGACATTGCGCACGACGAAGAGCTCGCCGGGACCACAGTCGAAGATGGTCTCCGGAGCAGAACGTGAATCGCAACAGGCGATGACAAGGGTGTGAGGTTTCTGCCCGGTCTCCGCCAATGCCCGGTAGCGATCGCGTTCGTCGCTATAGCGCCCGTTCATGAAGTTGCGATAGCCCGCCAGAAGTCTGTCTGGAAAGTCCGTCATGTACCAAGGATTATCGTGCCGCTCGCCGAAGATCAACGGCCATTCTGCAATTGCGAGACGGGCCGCTTATCGCTTCACCCGTTGCAACGGATGCACGAGCCGGCGCATTTGCACCATGGCCATGGGCGCGGAAAGGCTCGACGCATCCGTTTCGAGCGTCAGCTCGTCGCCGCCGCGCTTGGCCGTGCGAGCGAGAATCTCGAAAACGCTGGCGGTGGCAAGCTGCAGCGCTTTTTCCTCATCCATACCTGCAAGGATTCGCCCCAAGAAAAGTGCGCTCATGAGATCACCGAGACCGTTCGGCGGATTGTCGATCAGCCGGTGCTCGGCAAGCAGTGCGTGTTTTCCGGTGAGATAGAGGTTTCCCGTCCCGCCCGCCATCATCGGCACGGCCGACGTCACCAGGATGCGAGGCGGCCCGAGCGCGACTGCCGCGTCCATGATCGCGTTGTTGGTTTCGAGCGGCGCACCGGAAAGCCAGGCCAGCTCATAGCGGTTCGGGGTCGCGATTGTCGCGAGCGGGATGAGCTCGTCGCGGATCGCTTCCGCTGTCGGCTGCGGGATATAGAGTCCGCCGAGATCACCCATGACTGGATCGCAGACATAGAGAAGGTCGGGATTTCTCTCCTTCAGCGCGCGGATGAGCCGCGCAACCGAGCGCGGCTGGGCCGCATTGCCGAAATAGCCGGTCAGCACCGCCTTCACCTCGCCGAGCCATGGCGCGCGGATGAGATCGCCTATAGCCTTGTCGAAGTCTGATTCGGGAAAGGTCAGCCGCGTGGAAGGCCCGTGACCCGGATGCCAGGGAAGGACGATGGTCGGCATGGCCCAAACGGGAAACCCGAGGATTTCCAATGCGAAGACAGCGGCTCTGTTGCCGACCGAGCCCCGCACGACATGGCTGGAGATGACGATGACGGCATTGCTGGTATCCATGGGTCTGATTTCCCGCTTCGAGGCCCTGTTGATGGTTTCTTCGGCCGGTTATGTCAACAAGGCTTCACGGAAGAATAGAAGGTCTGTTGCGCACTGACATGGATCGGCCACGTTGCCGCATGATGACATGAGATGAATTTATTCGATCTTTGAACGGAAAAGGGGAGAGGGGCATGGCCGCCAGGCAGAATCCGAAGCGGGAAAAGCAGATCGAAAGCGCACGCAAAATCGCCGCTGAAAGCAAGGGACCGCATCTCGATCCGTTCATACTATTTGGCCGGGCCAGCAATGACGATCTTGAGAACTATACGCCCGAAATGCTGGCCCGCTCGGCGAGACATGCGGCCGAACGGTTGCAGGCCTGGACGCGGATCCGGGCGGATATCACGGTGGAGACCTTATCCGGCGTTGAGCCGAACGGCGTGCCGGTTTCGGTGCTGACCGTCGTTGACCGGAACATGCCCTTCCTCTTCGATTCGATCATGGGCGAGGTGACCGCGACCCATCGTGACCTCTTCATGGCGGTCCACCCGATCCTCAATTTGGAGCCGGGAAAAGAACCGGTTCTGCGTTCCACCGAGCAGCCCGGGAATCCGGCTCATCATGTGAGCCTCATCCAGATCCACATTGCGCCGCTGAACCGGGAGCAGGCGACGGCGCTCACCGAGCGTATCCGCCACATCCTCGACCAAGTGCATCTGGCGATCACCGATTGGGCCTCCATGTTGGAGGTGCTGGAGGGGGCAGCAAAGCAGCTCAACAATTCCGCGAGCCGTAAAAAATCTGATCGGGAGGAGGCGCTCGCCTTCCTTGACTGGCTACGCGACGACAATTTCACCTTCCTCGGCATGCGTGAATACGTCTATTCTGGCAAGGGCCCGGAAGCGAAGCTCGAACGCGGCAAGGGCCGCGGCTTGGGCATCCTTTCCGATCCGGACGTTCTCGTGCTGCGCCAGGGCAAGGACGCGGTGATGACAACGCCGGAAATCCTGGAATTCCTCGACGGACCGGATTTCCTCATCGTCACCAAGGCGAATGTGAAATCGGTCGTCCACCGACGAGCCTATATGGACTATGTCGGCGTCAAGCGCTTCGATGAAAAAGGCGAGGTCGTCGGCGAATTGCGCATCGTCGGTCTTTTCACGGCGACTGCCTACACTCACTCCGTTCGCGAAATCCCGCTTCTGCGCGCCAAGGCGGCCCGGATCGAGGAGCATTTCGGCTTCGACCCCGACAGCCATTCCGGCCGCATGCTGGAAAACACGCTGGAATCCTATCCCCGCGACGACCTTTTCCAGATCGATCCGGACCTGCTTGCGAGGTTTTGCGAGCAGATCATGGAACTGAGCGAGCGCCCCCGTGTCCGGATACTGCCGCGCATCGATCATTTCGACCGTTTCGTCTCGGTGATCGTCTATGTGCCACGCGAGGACTACAACTCGCTGGTCCGCGAGAAGGTGAGCGATTACCTCGCCAGTGTCTATGACGGCCACGTCTCCGCCTATTATCCGGCCTTCCCGGAGGGCGGGGTCGCGCGCGTCCATGTCATCATCGGCCGGCGCGGCGGCAAGACGCCACGAATCGCCCAGGTGAAGCTGGAAGAGGCGATCCGCCTGATTGCCACGCCCTGGGAAGAACGTTTCGCCATGCTGGCAAAGGAAGGCCCGCGCCTTTCCGTCACTCAGGCCTTCCAGGAGACCTTTACGCCCGAGGAAACCTTTGCCGACCTGCCCGATATCGCAGCATGCGCTGCCGGCGAGACGATCCGCATCGCCTTCTACCGCCGCCCGGACGAGGTCGCAAACACCGTCTCCCTGAAGATCTTCCACAAGGATCAGCACTTGTCGCTCTCCCGCCGAGTGCCTTTGCTGGAAAACCTCGGATTCCATGTGGTCAGCGAGCAGACGTTCGAAATCCATGTCGGGCCGGAAAGCAAGCTCGTCGTGCTGCACGACATGGAATTGCAGCTCAATAACGCCCGCGCGGTCGATCTTTCCCGCGAGGGGCCGCTGCTCGAGGAGGCATTCCTGTCCGCCTTCGGCGGCCTGATCGATAACGATGGCTTCAATCGGCTCGTCCTGCTCGCCGGTCTTTCAGCCCGCGAAGTCACGGTCTTGCGCGCCTACGCCAGATATCTGCGTCAGGCCGGCATCGTCTACTCGCAGACCTATATCGCCGATACGCTCACCAGATATCCGGCGATCGCTGCCGCCATCTTCCGCCTTTTCCGCGACGGCTTCGATCCGAAAATTGCCGAGAAGACCCGCGCCAAGAAGCTCGCGGATATCCATGCGGAGATCGAGGAGGCGCTTTCCAGCGTGCCCAACCTGGACGAGGACCGGACATTCCGCCGGTATGTCAATGCGGTCGATGCGACGCTGCGCACCAACTACTTCCAGCGTGAGATCGACGGCTCGCCAAAGAGGATGCTGGCCTTCAAGCTCGATCCGAAACTGCTCGACGGCCTGCCGGAACCGCGCCCCTTCCGGGAAATCTTCGTCTACGGAACGGAAGTGGAGGGCGTGCACCTGCGCTTCGGCAAGGTGGCGCGCGGCGGCATCCGATGGTCCGACCGCGGCGAGGACTATCGCACCGAAATTCTCGGCCTCGTGAAGGCGCAGCAGGTCAAGAACGCCGTCATCGTGCCGGTCGGCGCGAAAGGCGGCTTTTTCCCGAAGGCGCTGCCTGCAGGCGGCTCGCGTGAGGAAATTTTCAATGCGGGGAAAGAGGCCTACAAGACCTTCATCCGCACGCTCCTCTCGATCACCGACAACATCACCGGTGCAGACGTGGCCGGCCCGGAAAACACGATCCGCATCGATGGCGACGATCCCTATTTCGTCGTGGCGGCCGACAAGGGCACGGCGACCTTCTCCGACACGGCCAATGCTCTAGCGCAGGAAGCCGGCTTCTGGCTGGACGACGCCTTCGCCTCCGGCGGTTCCGCAGGCTACGATCACAAGAAGATGGGCATCACCGCCCGCGGTGCCTGGGAGGCCGTGAAACGGCATTTCCGGGAGAGGGACATCGACATCCAGACGACGCCGTTCACCGTCGTCGGCGTCGGCGACATGTCGGGCGATGTCTTCGGCAACGGCATGCTGCTGTCGCGTAAGATCAGGCTCGTTGCCGCCTTCGATCACCGCGACATCTTCATCGATCCCGATCCGGATACCGAAAAGTCGTTCGCCGAGCGGGAACGCCTGTTCGCGCTGCCGCGCTCGAGCTGGCAGGATTACGACCGCAAGGCGCTCTCCGAAGGCGCGATGATCATTTCCCGTTCGGAAAAGTTGGTAAAGCTGACTAAGGAAGCCGCAGCGGCAATCGGCATCGACAAGACGGCCGCAACGCCCTTCGAAATCATGATGGCGATCCTGAAAAGCCCGGCCGACCTGCTCTGGTTCGGCGGCATCGGCACCTACATCAAGGCGGCGTTCGAGACCGATGCCGAAGTGGGCGACCGCGCCAACGATCCGATTCGTATAGCGGCCGACGAAGTGCGCGCCAAAGTGATCGGCGAGGGTGCCAATCTCGGCATGACCCAGAAGGGTCGCATTGCCTATTCGCTTGCCGGCGGCCGCTGCAATTCCGATGCGATCGACAACTCCGCCGGCGTCAACTGCTCCGACGTCGAGGTCAACATCAAGATTGCGTTGAATTCGGCCATGCAGGATGGACGCCTGACGCGCGACAAGCGCAACCGCCTCCTGGCCTCGATGACCGACGAAGTGGCCGGCCTCGTCCTTCGCAACAACTATCTCCAGCCGCTGGCGATCTCGCTGGCGGAACGGAAGGGCCTCGCCAACCGGGAGGAATTGTCCCGCCTCATGTCCGTGTTGGAGGCCCGGGATCACCTGAACCGCAAGGTGGAAACCCTGCCGGACGATGCCGAACTCGCGGAACGGTATCTGTCCGGTCGGCCGCTCACCAGGCCGGAAATCGGCGTGCTGCTCTCCTACGCGAAGATCATGCTTTTCGATGCGCTGGTCGAAAGCAGCCTTCCGGATGATCCCTATTTCTCCGCGGTGCTGCAGGCCTATTTCCCGGCCAGAATGCAGAAGCCTCATGCGGCTGATATCGCAAACCACCGCCTGCATCGCGAGATCATCGCCACCGTGCTCGGCAACGAAGCGATCAACCGCGGCGGGCCAGGCTTCATACAGCAGATGAGCGACATGACCGGGGCCACGGCCGCGAATATCGTGAAAGCTGCCTTCTTGGCGCGGGACGGTTTCGACCTGCCGAAGCTCTGGGCCGAGATCGACGCGCTGGACGGAAAGATTGCCGGCCAGACGCAGAACGATCTTTACGCCCGGATCAGTGAAATCTTCGCGGAAGCCACGCGGCTCATCCTTCAGACACAGGTCGGTACGGGCGACATGGATGGGGCGATGAGTCGGCTCAAGGCTGCGATCAAAGGATTGCGCTCCTCGATCAACGGCGCTGGCGCCGTTGAAATGGCCGCTCGTGCCTCTGAGCTTGAAGCCCAGGGCGTTCCCGCTTCGCTCGCCCGGGAGGTCACGCTGCTTTCGATCCTTGTCCTAGTGCCCGAGATCATGCTGATCGCCGACCGGACGGGCGAGACCATGGCGCGCGCCACCGAAAGCTATTTTTCGGCAACCGAAACCTTCCGTGTCAACCGGCTCCTCGCGGCCGGCAGCCGGATCGGCACGTCGGACCACTATGAAAGCCTGGCGCTTTCCCGCAGCCTGCAGCAGATCGCTGCGGCCCGACGCGATATCGTCATCGCCGCGCTGGCCGCCTATCCGAAGGAAAAGAAGCCGCTGGAAGCCTGGGTGAGCAATGATCGCATGCACGTGAACCGCATCGGCGCCGAACTGGTGGCATTAAGCGAAAGCAGCGATCTGACGCTTCCCAAGATCATGGTTGCGGCGGGCCTGCTCAGCGATCTTGCGCATGGCCCGGTGGCGTAGCGCGGGTGCTGAGAGGTGGCTGACGTGGGGGAAAAGATGGCCGTTTCTCACATGGATAATGCGCCGGTGAAAACGCAACGGCGCGGTATCTGGGGCTGGATGCTCTTTGACTGGGCGGCGCAGCCGTTCTTCACGGTTGTCACCACCTTCGTCTTTGGCCCCTATTTCGTGTCGCGCCTGACCAGTGATCCGGTTTCAGCGCAGGCCGCCTGGAGCAACATGGCGACGATCTCCTCGATCGTCATCGCCATCCTCTCACCGGTCCTGGGCTCGATCGCCGACCAGTCCGGTCCCCGCAAGCCATGGATCGCCGTCTTCGCCGCCATCAAGATCACCTCGGTCGCCCTGCTCTGGTTCGCAGCTCCCGGCTCGCCGATCATCTGGCCGATCTTCTTCATGATCTTCGCTTCGATCGCCGCGGAATTCTCGACCGTCTTCAACGATTCCATGATGCCGCGCCTGGTTTCCAAGGACGAAATCGGCAAGGTTTCCAACATTGCCTGGGGTCTCGGCTATCTTGGCGGCATGATCGTGCTGATGGCGGTCGTCGCACTGCTCGCCGCCAATCCGGAAACCGGCGTGACGCTGATCGGCCTGCCGCCGCTCTTCGGCCTCGACCCGCATCTTGGCGAAGACGCCCGCATCACCGGCCCCATATCGGCCCTCTGGTATTTCCTCTTCATCCTGCCGATGTTCCTCTTCACACCGGATGCGGGAAGGGGCGCACCGCTCGGCAAGGCCGTCCGCTCGGGCCTGCGCGAACTCGGCGGCACCTTGCGGGAACTGAAAAGGCGGACCGGCATCACGAAATTCCTGGTCGCGCGCATGCTGTATCAGGATGGCGTCAATGGCCTGCTCATTCTCGGCGGGACGTTTGCGGCCGGCATGTTTGGTTGGGCAACGATCGAGATCGGCATCTTTGGCATCATCCTGAACGTCGTGGCGATCTTCGGTTGCATCGCGGCCGGTTGGTTCGATCGATTCCTCGGATCCAAGGTCGTCGTGATCATCAGCCTGATACTGCTGCTTGTCGCAACACTCGGCATCATTTCCACAGGCCCGGGCTTCGTCTTCTTCGGCCTTCTCCCGCTCTCGATGGAAGACAGCGGCGGTCTGTTCGGCACGGCCGCAGAAAAAGCCTATATTCTCTTCGGGCTGCTGATCGGCCTCGCCTTCGGCCCGGTCCAGGCTTCATCGCGATCCTATCTGGCGCGCAGCGTCAGCCTATCCGAAGCTGGCCGTTATTTCGGCATCTACGCGCTTTCCGGCCGCGCCACGAGCTTCATGGCAACGCTCTTCTTCTCGATAGTGACCTATGCCAGTGGCTCTGCCCGGCTCGGCATGTCGACGCTGATGATCTTCTTGCTGGCCGGCCTGGCGCTCCTGCTGATCACACCCTATCCCGCCGATAAGCCGAAGCAGACTCCGGCTCAATAGCTTCGGTCCTAGTGCCGGAAATGCCGCATGCCGGTGAAGACCATCGTGACATTGTGCTCGTCGGCGGCGGCGATCACCTCCTCGTCCCGCATCGAGCCGCCTGGCTGGATGACGGCCGTAGCACCAGCCGCGATCGCCGACAGCAGCCCGTCTGCAAAAGGGAAGAAAGCTTCGGACGCGACAGCCGATCCCTTGGTCATCGGCTCGGCCCATCCCATGGCCTTGGCCGCCTCTTCCGCCTTGATGGCGGCGATGCGGGCGGAATCGACCCGGCTCATCTGGCCGGCGCCGATACCGGCTGTCTGGCCGTCCTTCGCATAGACGATGGCGTTTGACTTCACGTGCTTTGCCACCTTGTAGGCGAACTTCATGTCTTCCAGTTCGGTTGGCGTCGGCGCGCGCTTGGTGACAACGCGCAGGTCGATGTCCTCGATCATGCCGTTGTCCCGGGTCTGGACGAGGAGGCCGCCGGAAACGGTCTTGGCCGTGATACCCCGCGAACGCGGGTCCGGCAGGCCGCCGGTCACCAGCAAGCGGAGGTTAGGCTTCTTGGCAATCACCGCTTTCGCCTCTTCCGAGACTTCCGGCGCAATGATGACTTCCGTGAAGAGCTTCACGATTTCTTCGGCCGTCTCGCCGTCGAGGAGTTGGTTGAGTGCAATGATGCCGCCGAAGGCAGATGTGGAATCGCAGGCGAGGGCGCGGAGATAGGCATCCTTCAGCGTCGGGCCGGTCGCAACGCCGCAGGGGTTGGCGTGCTTGATGATCGCACATGCGGGACCTTTGCCCTGCGAGAACTCCGCGATCAATTCGAAGGCGCCGTCGGTATCGTTGATATTGTTATAGGAAAGCTGCTTGCCCTGCAGGAGCTTGGCGGTCGCGACGCCTGGGCGGTTCTCGCCGGTCACGTAGAAGCCGGCGCTCTGGTGCGGGTTTTCGCCATAGCGCATTTCTTCCTTCAGAACGCCGCCGATTGTCCGGTAGCGCGGCATTTCAATGTCGAGCGCCTCGGCAAACCAGTTGGAGATTGCCGTGTCATAGGCAGCCGTACGGGCATAGGCCTTGGCCGCCAGCTTCTGGCGGAAAGCGTAGGCCGTCTGGCCGTCGCTGGTGCGCAGCGCCTCGATCACTGCCGGATAGTCGGACGGATCGACGACAATCGTTACATAGGCATGGTTCTTGGCGGAAGCACGGATCATCGCCGGCCCGCCGATATCGATGTTTTCGACCGTTGTCGGATAGTCGCCGCCGGCGGCGCGCACTTCCTCAAATGGATAGAGGTTGATGACGGCGAGATCGATGCCTTCGATGCCGTGTTCCTTCATTGCTGCCACATGCTCCTGATCGTCACGGATGGCCAGCAATCCGCCATGCACGTTCGGATGCAGGGTCTTTACCCGGCCGTCCATGATTTCCGGGAAACCCGTGACCTCCGAGACGTCCGTGACCGGCAGGCCGGCGGCCGCAATCGCCTTGTGCGTCCCGCCCGTCGACAGGAGTTTCACACCCTGGGCGACCAGCGCCTGGGCAAGTTCGACAATGCCTGTCTTGTCGGAGACAGAAAGCAGCGCGGTCCGGATTTTCACGCGGTCGGGAGCAGGGATTTTCTTGGAAACGACAGCCATCGGTCTCTCCTCAAAATGCGCCGCTGAACCCGGCGCCATCAAAAGATGGCCGCCGGTTAGCATAGCTTCGCTCCTGAGGAAACGCCTAATCCATCTCCCCCGGAAGTGCGGGCCGGTTTCGGCATAACGACAGGTAGAATAACAAGAGATTGAACCGCGCTGCGCGTTAATCTCCGCGCCTCAGCATCCAGCGGATTTCCGATGTCTCCGGTGGCGAAAATTCGATGACGAGCTGCTGACTCGGCCTGACGCCGGAGACATCTGCAAAGAAGATATCCTCCTCTATCAGCACATCGAGACCGGGGGCGGCAAAAATCCAGGTCTCGCCATCCGGCGCCCGCATGACGACGCTTTCCTCATCGCGCCGGGAAAGCACGATAGCCGGATGGATATGAAAACGCGCCGCAGCCGCGAATGGCCCGGTTTCGGGTCCTTTGTCTTCCGGCAGGAACAACCGGTCATGGCCCTTGATCTTGTCGCCCTTGACGTTGAGACCGATCTCACGTTCGTGAAAATAGCCGAACTCGCGCACATAGCCATTGTGGCGAGCGCGCAGCCAGTCGTTGCCATGCATATCGTCCCACCGCTCGACCTCCACCTCCGATACGCCGCCGAGCAGGATCGGCCCGGCAAACCTGGAGCGGACGATGCGGCTGGACGAGGTCTCGTTGAGTGTCACGGTCGAATGGGCAGCCGTCGACCGGGCGACCTGCCGGTAGCTGCGGCTGGCATATTTTGGTGCTCCGCAGTTAACGATGAAGCGGTGCCGACCGGCTGACATCTCGAAGGAAAGACAGCCGGCATGCGCACTGCGCGAAAGTTCGGCGGAAAGCGAATGCCCTGTATCAACGATCAGCGTGGTCCCTTCCACCGAAAGCCGGTGATAGTTCATGTGCGGCAGGGCCTTGAATGGCTTGCCTGCGGTCTCGTCATATCTCAGGACCGACATCAGCTCGCTCGCTGGCGTCGAACTCGCTCCGTTGAACAGCGCAAGGTCACCGTCCTGATGCCGGAAGAACCGAAGCGCCGGATACATGCGGTCGATCGTCGGAATGAGTTTCTGCGGTAGATCGTGGCCGAGGTTGATATAAGTCTGGCGAAGAGGCAGGAGATCGATCAGGAGATTGAGGACCGCGCGGGGATTGCGCGATATGTGACCACCATCCGCCATGATCTGCCGCTCCAGTTCGCGGTCAAGCCGGATGCCCTCGCGACGGATATGGGCGGCGCGCGCCGGCATCGAAACCGAAGCCATCGCAAGCGCGATCCGGAGCCTAAGCCGCGTCTCCCCTTCCGGCAGGCAGCCGGCTATCTTCCTCAGGTATCCGACCTGGTAGGCAAGGCTTCTCATGAAGCGCCGATAGAATCCCGCCTCCGCTCCCTGCAGCACCACGGTTGAATGAGAGAGCCAGGCGATCACCCGTTCTGCTGCGACATTCGCCTCCCAGGCAATGCCTTTCGGACGCCGGCCATGCAATGCGATCCAGTCTGACACCATCTGCCGTGCATGGGCGCAGGTTGCTTCCGTCTTGTTGGTACGGATATGCCTGAGCCAGGCAAAGGAATGGAGCCGCTCGGCAAAGGCGCGGGACGGAAGCTCGATGGAAAAGGGCGACTCACCAAATGTTTCGAGAATTCTCCCGGCCAGCGGGAAACGATCTTCCAGGATTTCTTCCGCCACGAAAGAATCGAGGGCCCTCAGATCCGTCGGCGCGACAATCAGCCTGTCCGGCACCTGAAGGGCAGAAGATGTCACAGCCAGACGAATTCCGGCCGACCGCCGGCAAAGGCGGCGCCAGATTTCCCGAATGCCGTAGGAGAAAAGCCTCCGGCGATCCGCGAGCCGCATCGTCAATCTGGAACACTCCGCAGGAATCCGGTCTCCGCCTGTCGGCGGGAATCACTTTAGATCATTCGAAAGAATGCGCGCCGTATGGTGAATAAAGCCTTACCGACGCTGAAGCACACTCGCGAAGAACCCGTCCATGCCGCCCGCAAAATTTTCGTCGCCTGGCAGCATGGCCGGCGTGGTGCGGAATTCTCCGAGTGGCGAGATTGCTTCTCCAAGCCCTGGCCAGTCCCTGGGATCTACGGGCAAACGCTGCAGGTCCGGATGATCCCCGAGCACGCGCGCAACCAGTTCCTCTCCCTCAGACGGATCGAGAGAGCAGTTGGAGAAGACGATCATGCCGCCCGGCTTCACCAGCGTGACGGCGTGGCGCAACATCCTTTCCTGCAATGCAGCGAGCTTGGCGATATCCTCCGGCCCCTTGGTCCAGAGCACGTCCGGATGCCGGCGCGTCGTGCCGGTGGAGGAACAGGGGGCATCGAGCAGCACGCCGTCCAGCGGTTCCTCCGGGCGAAAATCGAACAGATCGCCACCCACCAGATCGGCCTGGAGCCCGAGTCGCTTCAGGTTTTCCTCAAGCCGGACAAGCCGGTTGGCGGACTGCTCGACCGCCATCACGTGGGCGCCGGCAAGAATGAGCTGCGCCGTCTTGCCGCCCGGCGCCGCACAGAGATCGGCCACCTTTTTCCCCTTGAGATCGCCGAACAGTCTGGCGGGAATGCTCGCCGCCGCATCCTGCACCCACCACGCTCCCTCTTCGAACCCTTCGAGCGCGGACACCGCCCCCTGAAAAGCGGCCAGCCGGACGCTGCCGGTCGGCAGGACCTTGCCGCCGAGTTTTTCCGCCCAAGCTTTGGGATCGGATTTCACCGTCAGGTCGATGGCCGCAGGCACGAGTTGCGCCTCCGCGATGCGCTCGGCCTCTGCCTCGCCATAGGCGGCGACGAGCCGCTCGCGGAACCAGGGTGGCACCGGCGAAACCGCGGCGGTCTTCGAGAGCATCTCCTCCCTCTCCCGCACCATCCGGCGCAGAACCGCATTCACCAGCTTGGCGAAACGGCGGTTACGGGGATCGCGATTGGCCTGCTCGACGGCGAGGTCGACCGCCGCATGCGAGGGAACATCGAGATACAGGATCTGCGCGGCGGCCGCGACGAGCACGTGATGAAGCGCACGCGCGCCTTCCGGCAGGGGATTATCGATTAGGGAAGCGATCGCCGCTTCTATGCGGGGCAGATGGCGGAGCGCAGAGGTCAGGATCGCCCGCGTCAGTGCCCGGTCGGCGTCATTGAGCGCCCTATAGGCGGGATTGCCATGGACCGGATCGAGCATGCCATCGAGCGAAATCTTTTTATCGACGACGGCCGCCAGCAGTTTGGCGGCCGTGGCTCGAACCTCCAATCCGGGCTTCGGAAGGCTTTCGCCTCCAGCAGTGGGGGCCGTTTCTCTGCGGTATCCCGGTGGTTTGGAAGGTTTCTTTTTTTTCTTCTTGTCGTTCAAGACCAGGGACCTTTGCGCGGTTCGTCCGAGCCGCGGCCCCAGCCGGAATTTGAGCCGGTATTCGGGACGGAGCGCGCGGTGCGCTGCGGTCTATCAGTCCCGAACCCGGCCGTCGAGGTGGCCTGGCGGAACTCGCCCGCCATCTGCTGCAGGGCGGCGATACGGTTTTCCGTATTCGGGTGCGTCGAGAACAGATTGTCCATGCGCTCGCCCGAGAGCGGATTGATGATGAACATATGAGCTGTCGCCGGATTGCGCTCGGCTTCATAGTTCGGGATCACATGTGCCGCATTGGCGATCTTGGCGAGCGCCGAGGCCAGCCAGAGCGGGTTGCCGGAGATTTCCGCGCCGCGCCGGTCGGCCGAATATTCGCGCGTGCGGCTGATTGCCATCTGCACGAGCATCGCCGCAAGCGGTGCGACGATCATCGCCACCAGCACGCCGATGAATCCGAGCGGGTTGTTGTTGTCGCGATTGCCGCCGAAGAAGAAGGCGAAGTTGCCGAGCATGGAGATTGCGCCGGCAAGTGTCGCGGTGATCGTCATGGTCAGCGTATCGCGGTTCTGGATATGCGCGAGCTCGTGCGCCATCACACCGGCGACCTCTTCATGCGTCAGGCGCTGCAGCAGCCCGGTCGATGCGGCAACGGCGGCATTCTGCGGGTTACGGCCGGTCGCAAAAGCGTTCGGCTGCGGATTGTCGTAGATATAGACCTTTGGCATCGGCAGGCCGGCATTGGCCGCAAGATCGCGGATCATGGTGTAGAATTCCGGCGCGGTGCGCGCATCGACTTCCTTGGCGTGATAGGCCGAAAGCACGAGCTTGTCGGAATTCCAGTAGGAAAACACGTTCATGCCGGCAGCGATCAGCAGGGCGATCATCATGCCGCTCTGCCCGCCGATCAGGAACCCGACCCCCATGAACAGGGCCGTCATGAAGGCCAGAAGCATGGCGGTGCGTATCATGTTCATCGTCATCTCTCCAGTTGCCGGTATTACGAGGGGTTTTACCATGCCGGCGAACGTCCTATCATGTGGTCAATTCAACCACAGTTTTCAATAAACCATCCAGTGATGGAAAAGATGCAAGATCCAGACAACGACAACATCGACAAGACACCGGAAGAGAGCGCTGCAGGGAAACCGCTATCGCCCGCGGCGCAACGCGCCCTGAAGGAAGCCGAAGAACGCCGGCAAGCTGCCGCCAATGCGGAGATGCCGAAGGAAATCGGCGGCCGCGGCGGCGCGGACCCCGCCCGCTTCGGCGACTGGGAGATCAACGGCCGCGCAATCGATTTCTAGGGCGGAACGCAGGAGGGTGTCAGCTGTGTTTTGGCGACACCTCGCTTTATGGATAAGTAAATATTCCTATTGACTTGAGTCATGGATCGGAATTTATTCCTTTCATGATCAAGAGACTTCTGATTCTCGCTGGTTTCTCCGCGGTGCTCACCACCGAAGCCTCGGCACGCGACGAGATTTCGGGACCGGTCGCCGCCGAAATTCTGCGCGTGATCGATGGCGATACCCTGCTTGTCGAAGCGCAGCCTTGGCCACAGCAGAAGATGGAAGTCTATGTCCGCATCCGCGGCATCGATACGCCGGAGCTCCGTTCCAAATGCGCCAAGCTCCGCCGAATTGGCCTTGATGCTCAGCATGCGCTGCAAATGCTCGCAGGCGCATCACGTCAAATTCAGCTCACCCGCATTTCAGGGGACAAATATTTCGGCCGCATCGTCGCCGACGTCACGCTTTCCGATGGCCGGAGCGTCGCCGACAATCTGCTCCTCGCCGGTCTGGCGCAGAGCTACGACGGCGGACGCAAGCCGCGACAGGTTTGCGAGACGAATTGATTCAACCTTGAGATTTAAGCAGTTGCTTGAATTAGGTGGCGCGCAAACTTACCCTTCCTGCGGGGGATAAGTATGAAACGGCCGACAATCTTGATCTGTATCCTGACCGCTCTTGCAGCCTCGACAACCTATGCCCAGAGTTCGCGAAAGAGCTGCAAGCAGGTCGACAGTTGTGAGGAAGCGGTCGAGATCTGGTGCGAAGGATATCGCCGGGCCGATGCGGACAAAGACGGCATTCCCTGCGAAAACATCTGCCATACGCGGGAACAAGTCGAGGAAATCCGATCCCGCATCGGATGCTGAAAGGCCGCCCGGAGATCCAGGCGGCCTTCCTGTGATCAGCCCGCCTTGTTCTGGCGGTTGGCGATCAGGTCGTCCACGACGGCCGGATCGGCGAGCGTCGATGTATCGCCGAGCGAGCCGAAATCGTCCTCGGCGATCTTGCGCAGGATGCGGCGCATGATCTTGCCGGAGCGGGTCTTTGGCAGACCGGGCGAGAACTGGATCTTGTCCGGCGTCGCGATCGGACCGATTTCCTGGCGAACATGCTTGGCAAGTTCCTGCCGCAGCGCATCCGTGCCGTCGTTGCCGGCCATCAGCGTCACGTAGCAATAAATGCCCTGGCCCTTGATATTGTGCGGATAGCCAACGACTGCGGCTTCCGACACCAGATGATGCGAAACGAGCGCCGATTCGACTTCCGCCGTACCGAGGCGATGGCCGGAGACGTTCAGCACGTCGTCGACGCGGCCGGTGATCCAGTAATAGCCGTCCTCGTCGCGGCGGCAGCCGTCACCGGTGAAATATTTCCCCTTGTAGGTGGAGAAATAGGTCTGCACGAAGCGGTCGTGATCGCCATAGACCGTGCGCATCTGGCCCGGCCAGCTATCGGTGATGCAGAGATTGCCGTCGGCAGCACCTTCCAGAACATTGCCCTCGTTGTCGACAAGCTGCGGCTTGATACCGAAGAAGGGTTTGGTGGCCGAACCCGGTTTCATGTCGGTCGCGCCGGGCAGCGGCGTGATCATGTGGCCGCCGGTTTCCGTCTGCCACCAGGTATCGACGACCGGGCAGCGCCCGTCGCCGACGACGTTGTAATACCATTCCCAGGCTTCCGGGTTGATCGGCTCGCCGACCGTGCCGAGCAGGCGCAGGCTGGAACGCGAGGAGCGTTTCACGAATTCGTCGCCGGCGCCCATCAGCGAACGGATCGCCGTCGGCGCCGTGTAGAAGATGTTGACCTTGTGCTTGTCGACGATTTCCCAGAAGCGGCCCTGGTCCGGGAAATTCGGCACGCCCTCGAACATCAGTGACGTGGCGCAGTTCGCAAGCGGACCGTAGACGATGTAGGAATGGCCGGTCACCCAGCCGACATCCGCCGTGCACCAGTAGATGTCGCCGTCGTGATAATCGAAAACATATTCGTGGGTCATTGCCGCGTAGACGAGATAACCACCGGTCGTGTGCAGCACGCCCTTGGGCTTGCCGGTGGAACCCGACGTGTAAAGGATGAAGAGCGGGTCTTCGGCCTTCATCTTCACCGGCTCGCAATGTGGCTTCACGCTGGCGATTTCCTGGTGATACCAGAGGTCGCGGCCGGGCGCCCAGTTCGTCTTGCCGCCAGTACGACGCACGACGAGCACCTTGTCGACCGTCACATACTGCCGGGCAGCGATATGGATGGCGGTATCGGTATTTTCCTTGAGCGGCACCGGCTTGCCGCCGCGCACGCCCTCGTCGCAGGTGATGACGAAGGTGGACTCGCAGTCGACGATGCGGCCGGCCAGTGCTTCAGGCGAAAAGCCGCCGAAGACCACCGAATGGACCGCCCCTATGCGGGCGCAGGCGAGCATCGCATAGGCCGCTTCCGGGATCATCGGCATGTAGATGGTAACCCGGTCGCCCTTCTTGACGCCGTGCTTCTTCAGCACGTTGGCCAGCCGGCAGACCTGATCGTAAAGCTGGTTATAGGTGATCTTCTTGTCGATATAGGGGTTGTCGCCTTCCCAGATCAGCGCAGTGCGCTCCCCATGCGTCTTCAGGTGGCGGTCGATGCAGTTGTAGGAGACGTTGGTGAGCCCATCCTCGAACCACTTGATCGAAACCTTGCCCTTGAACGACGTGTTCTTGACCTTGGTGTAAGGCTTGAACCAGTCGATGCGCCGACCGTGCTTGCCCCAGAACTTGTCCGGATCTTCGATGCTCTCCTCATACCACTTTTCGTATTTTTCCTTGTCGATCAAAGCGCGCGCTTTAACGGGCTTGAGCACCGGATAAATTTTTTCGGACATGAATACCTCCCATTCGAAATGCCGAAGCCAAGGTCAGACTTTAGCGATTTGTGCCGCATTCATAACAGGTGGAGCAACCCGGACAATTAGACGAATGGTCATTTTGTTTGAGATTTGCAATTCTGACCCATTCCGGTTATAGAGCCACATGAATTCCCGGAAATTGTGGTTGATACCCACGGCCCGCGACACCGGCGCGGACGGACAGAGGAACTATACCTATGGCTCAACAATTGCTTATGCCGAAAGCGACTGCGGTCTGGCTGGTCGACAACACGGCCCTTTCCTTCGACCAGATCGCCCAGTTCTGCAAGCTGCACCCGCTCGAAGTGAAAGCAATTGCCGATGGCGAAGCGGCGCAGGGCATCAAGGGCCTCGATCCGATCGCCACCGGGCAGCTTTCCCGCGACGAGATCGCCCGGGGAGAGGCGGATGTGAACTACAAGCTGAAGCTTTCCGAGCCCAAGGTACGCGTGCCGGAATCGAAGCGCCGTGGCCCGCGCTATACGCCGGTCTCCAAACGCCAGGATCGTCCGAACGCAATCCTCTGGCTGGTCCGCAATCACCCGGAACTCAAGGATGCCCAGATTTCCCGCCTCGTCGGTACCACCAAGTCGACCATCGAACAGATCCGTGAGCGCACCCACTGGAACTCGGCCAACCTGGCACCGATGGATCCGGTCACCCTCGGCCTCTGCAGCCAGATTGATCTCGACCTGGAAGTGGAAAAGGCTTCCAAGGGCCGACCGCCGCCGAACTCGGTGCATCTTTGCAGCCTGCGTCCGAAACCGAGAATCTCGACTTCGGTTATCGCAGTGAGCGCGAGGAAGAAAAGGAAATCGATGCGGATGCGGTTTTCGCAAAGCTTAGTTCGCTGAAATCCAACCGCCGCGAAGAGGATGAAGAAGACGATCGCTTCTGAGCGGACTGTCAAATTCCCGGCGACAGACACGACAAGCCCCGGAACGCTTCCGGGGCTTGTCGATTCGGATCTCAGGCGGTCTGTTTCAGGCCGCCTCCCTCATGCGCATAGCCGTTTGCCTTCAGGATCGCGGTGATCTCGGCGAGGATCGCCGGATCGTCGATCGTTGCCGGCATTTTCCACGGCATCCCGTCGGCGATTTTCTGCATCGTGCCGCGCAGGATCTTGCCGGATCGCGTCTTGGGCAACCGGTCAACGACCATCACCGTCTTGAAGGCCGCAACCGGGCCTATTTCGTTCCGAACCAGTTCCACGACCTCTTTTTTGATCATCGCATGGTCGCGCGTGATGTTGTGCTTCAATACCACGAAACCGCAGGGCACCTGTCCCTTCAGCTGGTCGGCAACGCCGATAACGGCACACTCGGCGACATCCGGATGCATGGCGCAGACCTCTTCCATCGAACCCGTCGAAAGCCTGTGCCCGGCGCAGTTGATGACATCGTCGGTCCGGGCCATGACGAAGACATAGCCATCCTGGTCGATCATGCCTGCATCGGCAGTCTTGTAGTAGCCCGGAAACTCTTCCAGGCACGCCTTGCGGAAGCGATCATCGGCCTCCCAGAAGCTGACGAGGCAGCCAGGCGGCAAAGGAAGCTTGACGGCGATATTGCCGAGCGTGCCGGGCGGCACCGGATGTCCGGCATCGTCCAGAACGTCGAGCGCATAACCCGGCATCGGTCGGGTGGGCGAGCCGTGCTTGACCGGCATGAGGCCAAGACCGGCCGTGTTTGCGGCAATCGCCCAGCCCGTTTCCGTCTGCCACCAATGATCGATCACAGGGATTCCGAGCTGCTGTTCTGCCCATTTCAGTGTTTCCGGATCGGCGCGCTCCCCCGCAAGGAACAGCGCCTGCAGGCTGGAAATGTCGTACTTTGCGATATACTCCCCTTCCGGATCTTCACGGCGGATCGCGCGGAATGCCGTCGGCGCCGTGAAGAGGACTTTCACTCTATGCTCATTGATTACGCGCCAGAATGTGCCGGCATCGGGCGTGCCGACCGGTTTTCCTTCGAACAGTACGCTCGTCGTGCCCGCCAGTAGCGGCCCGTAGACGATGTAGGAATGGCCGACCACCCAACCGATGTCCGAGGCCGTCCAGAAGACATCGCCAGGCTTCAGGCCGTAGATATTCTCCATGCTCCAGCGGAGTGCCGCCATGTGTCCGCCATTGTCGCGCACAACGCCCTTCGGCTGACCGGTGGTTCCCGACGTGTAGAGGATATAGAGCGGATCGGTCGCCTTGACCGGTACGCAGGGCACTTGCGTGCCGTTGACTTTTTCCGCCTCGATGGCCTCGGCGAAATCCCGGTCGCCGTGTTCATAACGCAGCGGCGCATGCAACTGGTCGCGCTGCAGGATCAGGCAATAGTCGGGCTTTGTTTTCGCCATATCCACCGCCTGATCGAGAAGCGGCTTGTAGGCCACCACCCGCCCGGGCTCCAGACCGCAGCTTGCGCTGATCACCACCTTGGCCTTGGAATCGTCGAGCCGAGCAGCCAGCTCATGGGCCGCGAACCCGCCGAACACAACCGAATGGATCGCTCCGAGCCGCGCGCAGGCCAGCATGGAAAATACCGCTTCGGGTATCATCGGCATGTAGATGATGACCCGGTCGCCTTTTTCGACGCCATGGTTACGCAGCACGGCGGCGATCGCCTGGACCTCCGACAGCACCTCGGCATAGCTGAAAGTCTCCCTGGCGCCCGTCATGGCACTGTCGTAGATAAAGGCCGGGACTTTACCTTGGCCGGCAGCGACGTGTCGGTCGAGGCAGTTATAACAGGTGTTCGTCTCGCCGCCGGGGTACCATCGTCCATAGACGCCCTGGTCCTTGACGAAGATCGCCTCCGGCTCTTTGAACCAGTCGATCGCAGCAGCAGCTTCGCGCCAGAAATTTTCCGGATCCTTCTGCCAAGCCTCGTAGACCTTGAGATAACGGCTTTGCATCTGCACCTCCCGCAATAAGCTAGCCTAGATCAGCCAATCTAGGGTGCGGGAGGAGTGGGGGAAACCCCGACGAAAGCGCTAGGGACTTGACAAAAATCTATTCTCGCGCGCCGAAGATCGCCGAGCCGACCCGAACGCTGGTCGCTCCGAATTCGATGGCGGTCTCAAAATCACCGGACATGCCCATCGAAAGCTTCTCGACGCCACTTTCCCGGGCGAGCCTGGCGAGGAGGGCGAAATGCGGCCCGGGATTCTCTTCCGCCGGCGGAATGCACATCAGCCCTTCGATCGAAAGGCCGAGCTCTTTTCGGCAGAACTCCACGAAACGCGAGGTCTCTTTTGGCTCGATACCAGCCTTTTGCGGCTCCAGCCCCGTATTCACCTGAACATAGAGGCGGGGCGTCCGATTCTGCTTTTTCATCTCCTCAGCGAGTACCCGGGCGATCTTTTCCCGGTCGACAGTCTCGATCACATCGAACAATGCGACAGCATCGGCGGCCTTGTTGGATTGCAGCGGGCCGATCAGATGCAGCTCGATATCCCGCGTCTCGGCCTTCAGGGCGGGCCATTTGCCCTGGCTTTCCTGGATCCGGTTCTCACCGAACACCCGCTGGCCTGTGGCAATGACCGGACGGATATGCTCGACATCGAAAGTCTTGGACACGGCCACGAGGGTCACCGAACCGGCTGGTCGCCTGGCCTGACGCTCCGCCTTCTCGATCCGCGCTTTCACATCCTGCAGCCGTTCCTCGACACTCATGATCCGACCTTCCGTATTGCTTGCGAAGAGAGCGATTAACTCTCATATAGGGCTCTGCCAAGGCCTTCCGTCCGAAACTTGCCCCCTTCCCGGCCCCGAAAACTTGACGCTTGCTGGGTTTCATGATGAAGGTCTCGCCCGACTCTTGATCTTATTTTCCCGGAATATCATCGAAATGGCGACTGAACGTTACAACCCGCGCGATGCCGAGCCACGCTGGCAGCAGAAGTGGAACGAGGCCAAGGTTTTCGAAACCGACAACAACGATCCGCGCGAGAAATATTACGTTCTTGAGATGTTTCCCTATCCGTCGGGCCGCATCCACATGGGCCATGTGCGCAACTACGCCATGGGCGACGTGGTCGCCCGCTACAAGCGCGCCCGCGGCTTCAACGTGCTGCATCCGATGGGCTGGGACGCCTTCGGAATGCCGGCGGAAAACGCCGCACGCGACAACAAGGTGCATCCGAAGTCCTGGACCTATCAGAACATCGCGTCGATGAAGGCGCAACTGAAGGCCATGGGCCTGTCGCTGGACTGGTCCCGCGAGTTCGCGACCTGCGATGTCGATTATTACCACCGCCAGCAGCATCTCTTCCTGGACATGATGGAGAAGGGGCTGGTCTATCGCAAGCAGTCCAAGGTCAACTGGGACCCGGTTGACCAGACTGTGCTCGCCAACGAACAGGTCATCGATGGCCGCGGCTGGCGCTCCGGCGCGCTGGTGGAACAGCGCGAGCTGGTGCAGTGGTTCTTCAAGATCACCGATTTCAGTCAGGACCTGCTCGACGCGCTGGATACGCTCGACCAGTGGCCGGAAAAGGTTCGGCTGATGCAGAAGAACTGGATCGGCCGCTCCGAAGGTCTCACCATCCGCTGGGAAATCGTCTCGTCCACGGCTCCTGCCGGCGAGAGCGAGGTGGTCGTCTATACGACCCGCCCCGACACGCTGTTCGGCGCCTCCTTTCTGGCGATCGCCGCCGACCATCCGCTTGCCAAGGCGGTTGCCGCGACGAATCCGGCCATCGAATCCTTCGCCGAAGAATGCCGTCGGCATGGAACGTCGCTCGCCGCGCTGGAAACGGCCGAGAAGAAGGGGATAGACACGGGCATCCGCGTCAGGCATCCGCTCGATCCGTCCTGGGAACTGCCGGTCTATGTCGCGAATTTCGTGCTGATGGAATATGGGACCGGCGCAATCTTCGGTTGCCCGTCGGGCGATCAGCGCGACCTCGATTTCGCTCGCAAATACAGCCTGCCGGTCGTTCCGGTCGTCATGCCGAAGGACGGCGATGCCGCAACCTTTGCAATCGGCGATACCGCCTATGTCGACGACGGCGTGATGATTAATTCCCGCTTCCTCGACGGCAAGACGACTGACGAAGCTTTCGGAATCGTTGCCGATCAGCTGTCCAATACATTGCTGGGCAACATGCCGCAGGCGGAACGCAAGGTGAATTTCCGCCTGCGCGACTGGGGTATTTCCCGCCAGCGCTATTGGGGCTGCCCTATCCCGGTCATCCATTGCGAAGACTGCGGCGTCGTGCCCGTGCCGAAAAAGGACCTGCCGGTCAGGCTGCCGGATGATGTCACCTTCGATCAGCCGGGCAACCCGCTCGACCGACATCCGACATGGCGCCATGTGGCCTGCCCGAATTGCGGCAAGGACGCCCGTCGCGAGACGGATACCATGGACACCTTTGTCGATTCGAGCTGGTATTTCACGCGCTTCACGGCCCCTTGGGAGAACGGGCCGACCGATGCGGCCGCGGCCAATCATTGGCTGCCGGTCGACCAATATATCGGCGGCATCGAACACGCGATCCTGCACCTGCTCTATTCGCGCTTCTTTACCCGCGCCATGCGTGAAACTGGCCATGTGGACGTCAAGGAGCCCTTCAAAGGCCTCTTCACCCAGGGTATGGTCGTGCATGAAACCTACCGCCACGGCTCGGGGCCGAACGGTGAGTGGGTTTCGCCGGCGGATATTCGCATCGAGGAAGTCGATGGCAAACGACGCGCGACCCTCCTGTTGACCGGTGAGGAAGTCACGATCGGCTCGATCGAGAAGATGTCGAAGTCGAAGAAGAATGTCGTTGATCCGGACGATATCATAGCCTCCTACGGCGCCGACACGGCACGCTTTTTCGTGCTGTCCGATTCGCCGCCGGATCGCGACGTCATCTGGTCGGAGGCCGGTGTCGAAGGTGCTCATCGTTTCACGCAACGCCTCTGGAGACTGATTTCCGAAGCCTCCGAAGGCCTGGCGGGGGTCCATCCGGCTGCGGCCAGGGAGGGTGATGCGCTGGCAATCTCCCAGCTCGCCCACAAGACGCTGAAGGCGGTCCAGGGGGATTACGACAAGCTCTCCTTCAACAAGGCTGTCGCGCGCATCTATGAACTCGTGAACACGCTGGCCACGCCGCTCGGCAAGGTGGCAGTCGGCGAAGGTGATGCTGCTTATCGCGGCGCCGTTCGCAACGCTGCTGAAATCCTGATCCAGCTTGTCGCGCCGATGACGCCGCATCTTGCCGAGGAATGCTGGGCGGTGCTCGGTAATAAGGATCTGGTTGCCGAAACGGCCTGGCCGCAATACGACGAGGCACTGGTCATCGAGAACGATGTCACACTGCCGGTCCAGATCAATGGTAAGAAGCGGGCCGAATTGACAATCGCGCGCGACGCGGATCAAAGTGCGGTCGAGGCTGCGGTTTTGACGCTGGATGCGGTGAAAGCGGCTCTTGATGGCCGGGCGCCGAAGAAGATCATCGTCGTCCCACAGAGGATCGTGAACATTGTCGTTTGACCGCTCTCTTCGTCGCATTGGGCTCGTGTCCTGCCTTGCAATGCTTACCGTTCTTGCCGGTTGCCAGGTTCGCCCGCTTTATTCCGAGGCTCACGGTACCGGTGAACGTCTGGCTGCCGTCAGCTTCTCGCAACCTAAAAGCCGGATTGACCAGGTTATTCGCAACCATCTGATCTTCTTGACCTCCGGCGGAGCAGGTGAATCCAAGCACCCCGCCTATGACGTGAAGCTCGCAGCAACGAGCACGGCCTCCAGCATCATCGATGACGAGGACGACGACAATGTATCCACGACTGGCGTGCCGCTTCCCGGCCGCGTCCAGGTCGAGGGAGTCTATACACTCACCCGCGTGAGCGACGGTCAGGTGCTAAAATCCGGCAAACGGGAAGTCGTTTCGCTCATCGACGTTTCCGGCCAAGGCTTCGCAAAGCTGCGCGCGATCCGGGATGCCGAAAACCGCGCGGCAAGGGAGCTTGCTGAGTTCATCCGCGCCGAGATCGCCATTGTGCTGGCGCGCGAACCTCAGCCGCAAACGGCATGGCAGAAATAAAGTCCCACGAGTTCGATCGCTTTGCCGAAAAGGGCGCCGAGCTCTACAGGATTTTCGTGATCTACGGCCCGGATCGCGGCCTCGTTTCCGAAAGGGCGGCATTGCTGGCCCGCAAAACAGGCGTCTCCCAGGATGATCCGTTCGCCATGCTCAAGATCGATATTTCCGATCTTCAGGGCGACCCCGGCAAGTTGCTCGACGAAGTCAACGCGCTCGGCCTTTTTGGCGGCTCCAAGCTCATCTGGCTGCGCGGCGCGGCCAACGAAAAGCCGCTTTTGGACGCGATGCAGGTGCTTGCCGACGGTCCCGCAGCCGCCAATATTCTGATTGTCGAAGCCGGCGATCTCAAGAAGGGCAGCGGTCTGCGCAAAATCGCGGAGCCGGCCAAATCCATTGCCATTATCCCCTGCTATGCAGACGACATCAAGGCTCTCAACGGCCTCATCGATACCGAACTGGCGAGCGAGGGCCTGCGGATCAGTTCGGCTGCTCGCCAGAAACTTCTGGACCTGCTCGGCGGAGATCGGGCGGCATCTCGTAATGAAATCCGCAAGCTCGCTCTCTATTGCCGTGGTCAGGGTGTGATCGAGGAAGGGCATATCGAAGAAATCATCGGAGATGCCAGCAGTGTTTCCTCCGACGAGGCGGTCGATGCCGTCCTGAGCGGCGATCTTCCGGGCCTGCACCGCGCCATCCAGAAAGTGCTATCGTCAAAGACGCCGGTTTTCCTTGTTCTGCAATCCTGCCTGAAGCAGTTTCAGATGCTGGACTTGATGAAGGCCGAAATGGAAGAAAAGAAGCTGCCTGTCGCTCAGGTCATGATGACGCTTGGCCGGCATATTCACTTCAGGCGTAAACCGATCATCGAAAAAGCTCTGAGAAGTTGGAATTCCCAAGCGCTTTCCCGTGAAACCGAACGGCTTCAGGCTGCCGTTCTCACGTCGCGCCAGAAACAAAGCCTTGAGCCCAGCATCGCCTTCCACGCGCTGATGGCTATTACCATTCAGTCAAGCCGCTGAATTTCTTGGATTATCGCCGCTCCAGAAGGCGGCAGATTTCTTCGAGTTGCTCCAGCGTCCGATAGTTGATCCGGACATGGCCGCCGCCGCTCTTATGGTTGATCTTGACCTCCAACCCGAGAGAATCGGAGAGCGTCCGCTCCAATGCCAGGGTATCCGAATCCTTTTGTTCCGCTTTCGAAACGGATGCAGGCTCCGATTGCGCCTTGATATCGTTCTGAGCCAGCCGCTCCGCATCACGAACGGACATGCCTTTGGCGACGACCGTACGAGCAAGCGTCACCGGATCCGACGTGGTGATTAGGGCACGTGCATGCCCGGCAGATAGACTACCTACCGAGAGCATTTCACGAACCGGCTCAGGGAGCTTGAGAAGGCGCAGACTGTTCGCCACATGGCTCCGGCTCTTGCCGATGATCTCCCCCAGATCGTTCTGAGTGTAACCATGCTCGGCAATGAGCTGATCATACCCCATCGCCTCTTCGAGGGGATTGAGATCCGACCGCTGGACATTCTCGACGATGGCAAGCTCTAGCGCAGTCCGGTCGTCGACATCCCGGACGATGATCGGAATCTCAATCAATCCGGCAAGCTGAGCCGCGCGCCAGCGTCTTTCGCCGGCAATAATCTCGTATCGATCGCCCCCCGTCGGCCTCACGACTACCGGCTGCACGATGCCATGTTGACGTATCGAGCTCGCTAGGTCCTGCAGCTCGCTCTCGTCAAAATTCCGCCGCGGATTCTTCAGGTTCCGAGAAACATGCTCAATCGGAACCAGCCGGTCGGGATTGACGCTGCGCGGTGCGCTATCCACCGGCAGCGGCTGATCCATTTCACCGATCAGCGCCGCGAGCCCGCGGCCAAGGCGCCTCTTTGAAAGATCGTCGTTCATTCTCTCATTCACCTGTGAGTCTACAGCCTTCAAGCGGCCTTCCGCCTGCGTTCCCGCTGAATCACCTCCGAGGCCAACTGAAGATAGGCCTGACTGCCGGCGCATTTCAGATCATACAGAATAGCCGGCTTGCCATAGGATGGCGCTTCCGACACGCGGACATTACGCGGGATAAGGGTATGATAGACCTTCTCGCCGAGATATGTCCGTACATCACTGACAACCTGCTGCGCAAGGTTATTTCGTGCGTCGAACATCGTAAGCACAATCCCCTGGATATCTAGGGAGGGATTAACCGTACGACGCACCTGGTCGACAGTTTCCAGAAGCTGACTCAATCCCTCCAGCGCAAAAAACTCGCATTGCAGCGGAACAAGCACCGAATGGGCAGCAGCCATCGCGTTCATCGTCAACAGATTGAACGAAGGTGGGCAATCCACGAGGATATAGGAATAAGCCGCCGCTTCTTCGGTGTTGAGGGCGCGGCGAAGTTTGAATGCTCGATCGGGAGATTGAGAAATCTCCATCTCGAATCCCAGCAGATCCATGGTCGAGGGAACGATCGACAGATTGGGGACGGCCGTTTCGAGAGCAGCCTCGGCAATCGTGTTGTAACCCATCAGCAAGTCGTAGGAAGATAGTTTGCGATCCCTGCGTTCGATACCCAGTCCCGTACTGGCATTTCCTTGCGGATCCAGATCGACAATGAGCACATGCTCGCCGATTGCAGCAAGCGCTGTAGCTAGGTTTATGGCTGTTGTCGTCTTGCCGACGCCACCTTTCTGGTTGGCTATGGTGATAATCCGGTTCTTTTCGAACATGCCGCACCTGAAATCTAGGGTTCGTTGCGCCTTAAGTTGGCAATCTCGAGGATCATGGAGTCCGCCTCGACGACACTTCGATGTTCTACCAGATCGAAAGCCCAACGACCACGTGCTTTCGCGACTTCCGCCGCATAATCCCGGCCTTTATGAAAAAAAGCCCTTGCTTTCTTCCCAATCATCCAATCGGCGGAATATAAAAGAAGGAGATCGAGCTCCGCCAGGGCCCGTGCGGAGATTCGATCGCATTCCGGAATGATTCGCGGAGCCGTTTCTATTCGCACAGGGTGGACTGATCCACGCGCATGCGTTTCTGCCAAGGCAACCCGAAGAAAGGCAGCCTTCTTTTGGTTGCTTTCCACAAGATGAACCCAGCCATCCTGCAACTCGGCCAAAAATATTGCTGTAACAATCCCCGGGAATCCCCCACCCGATCCCAGGTCGATCCACCGGAGGGGCTCCGGTGAGAGCTGGAAGATCTGTGCGCTATCGGAAATATGGCGGTTCCAGAACTCATCCAGAGTCGAGGGGGCTACGAGATTGATCGTCTTCGCCCATTTTTGGAAAAGCAGAGCAAAATGCTCCAGCCTTTCCTGCGTTTCACGTGAAACACTCCTGCCGTTCAACAGCATCAGGAGACTCGTTTAACGCGATTGGCTGCTGCTTCTTCCCGACGGAGAAGCGCCAAGATGAGGGCAAGGGCCGCCGGCGTCATGCCGTCGACCTTCGAAACCTGGGCTAAATTAACGGGATTAGCGACCGCCAGTTTCTGTTTAAGCTCGTTGGAAAGGCCAGGAAGTGCTGAAAAATCAAAGCCTTGAGGGATGATACGTGCTTCGTCCCGGTGCGTCGCATGAATGTCGGCTGCCTGCCGGTTCATATAAACAGCATAGGAAGCCTCGATCTCCAAAGCTTCTCCCACCTTGGGTGAAAGCTCGCCGAGTTTGGGCCAGATGGTGACAAGTGATGTGAGTGACTGATCCGGATAGGCGAGGATTTCATACGCGGTCCGGCGCTGCCCATCCTGATTCATCTTCAGACCATGCTGGCTGGCTTCCTTAGGTGTCAGGTTCAAGGAGCGGAGAAGTTGACGCCCGCTGTTCAGCAACTCTTGATAAGCTCTGAATTTCTTCTTGCGCGCAATGCCGACGCATCCCAGTTCAACGCCCTTTTCCGTAAGCCTGACATCGGCATTGTCCGCGCGAAGCGAGAGGCGATATTCGGCCCGCGACGTAAACATGCGGTAGGGCTCAGTCACACCACGCGATGTCAGATCATCGATCATGACGCCGATATAGGAGTCTGCCCGGCTGAAATGATGGGGCTCCCTACCAGCCGCTGAGCGTGCTGCATTAAGGCCTGCCACCAGGCCCTGAGCTGCTGCTTCCTCATACCCTGTCGTGCCGTTGATCTGGCCGGCAAGGAAAAGCCCCGACATCTTTTTCACTTCCAGAGAAGCCTTCAGTTCCCGCGGATCCACATGATCATATTCGATCGCATAACCGGGTTGTAGAATAGAGACCTCCTCCAGTCCGGGAATGGTTCGTATGAAGGCCTCCTGTACTTCCGCCGGCAGCGAGGTGGAGATACCGTTCGGATAAACCGTCCAATCATCCAGGCCCTCCGGCTCTAGAAAGACCTGGTGGCCGTCCCGCTCGCCAAACCGAACGATCTTATCTTCAATGGATGGGCAATAGCGCGGCCCGACGCCCTCGATCTGGCCGGAATACATGGCCGACCGATGGATATTGTCCGAGATGATCTTATGGGTCGCATCCGTCGTGCGCGTAACCCCACATGCTATCTGCGGGGTCATGATCCCATCCGTCATGAAGGAAAACGGAACCGGATTCTCGTCCGCTTCCTGCCGCCCAATGCCGGCCCAGTTTATCGTTCTTCCATCCAGCCGTGCCGGCGTACCGGTCTTTAACCGTCCAAGCTTGAGGCCGAGGCGAGACAAGGTGGCCGACAAACCAAGCGAGGGTTCTTCCCCAACACGACCTGCCGGTGTTTTTCGGTCGCCGATGTGAATCAAGCCGCGAAGAAAGGTGCCAGTCGTCAGCACAACCGTTCCGCATCCGAATCGACGCCCATCCTTCAGCTCGACCGCGGCGACGCGACCGTTCTGAATATCGATGTCAAACGCATCCCCTTCGATCACGGTCAGATTCGGGTGGCTGAAAAGCTCGCGCTGCATTGCCAGGCGATAGAGTTTCCGGTCCGCTTGCGTCCTTGGCCCTCGGACCGCAGGTCCCTTCTTCCTGTTGAGAAGCCGAAACTGAATCCCCGCCTCGTCAGCAACCCGTCCCATCAACCCATCCAAGGCATCCACTTCACGGACCAGATGCCCTTTGCCGAGACCGCCGATAGCGGGATTGCAGGACATGACACCGATCGTCTCTTTTTTGTGGGTGATCAGCGCGGTTCTCGCACCCATGCGAGCGGCGGCACTGGCCGCCTCACAGCCCGCATGCCCGCCCCCGATCACAATCACGTCGAAAACCGTGTCCATTTTCATCTCTCCATGAAACCGCGTCGCCGCTACGTTTCACGTGAATCATTTGCCAATACAGAATTGCGAAAAAATGACATCCAGAAGCTGTTCGACATCCACATGGCCGGTGATCCTGCCGAGCGACGATGCAGCCGCCCGAAGGCTTTCAGCTCGAATGTCCAGTTCCCGGCCATTTAGCGCTTCTGCGACCGATTGGGAAGCCTCTTTCAAATACTGGACCTGCCGTTGTCGATTGGGAACGAGTGAACCCGTCCAAACCTTGCGCAACTCCTCCAGAATACGCCCGCGCAATTGCTCCAAGCCTTCACCCGTCCTGCTGGAGATGCAAAGGTCGTAATTCGGCGAAACGCCATGCTTGTCGAGCTTTGTACCCAGCCGAAGCAGATTTGTTGAGGGTAGTTTCGCGTCATGTTTCGAAACCGAATCGATTTCCTCCAGCTCAAGGATCATGTCTGCCTGTTCGATTGCGATCCGCGCCCTCCGCACGCCTTCCTGTTCAACAAGATCTCCTGTCTCGCGAAGACCAGCCGTATCGAAGAAGCGGACTAGATAGCCTTCCAGATCGATATCTACATGGAGGATATCTCTTGTCGTCCCTGCAATTTCCGTGACAATCGCGACGTCTCGTTTCGCTAAGGCATTGAGTAGACTTGATTTTCCTGCATTAGGTGGCCCGGCGATCACCACTTTGTATCCATCGCGGACGATTTCACCTGCCTTCGCGGACCCAAGATGCTGCTCGATCTCGGCGTAGAGATCGCCCATATCTAACCACACACGATCGGATACCGAGCCCGGGACATCATCCTCGTCGGCAAAGTCCAGCTCCGCCTCTATCATTGCACGTGCGCGCGTCAGGCGATCCGCCCAGCTCCGATAGAGGACGGACTGGCCGCCAAAACTCTGCTCGACGGCAAGCCGCCGCTGCATCTCCGTTTCAGCAGAGATGAGGTCCGCGAGACCCTCGACCTCGACCAAATCGAGCTTACCATTCTCAAACGCGCGGCGTGAGAACTCGCCGGCCTCGGCAAAACGGAGGCTCGGAAGGGCTGAAAGCTCTTCGTAGACAGCGGATACCACCGCACGGCTCCCATGCAGATGGAGTTCCACACAATCCTCGCCGGTAAAGGAAGCCGGTCCCGGAAAACAGACAAGCAGCGCCTGGTCGATAACCGATCCGTTGCGGCTCCGAATCGCTCTGAGGCCGGCCTTCCGTGCAATCGGGAGATCGCCTGCCAGAGCCGTCGCGGCATCGAACGCCTTGGGACCGCTCAACCGCACAACCGCGACGCCCGCCGGCAGGGTGCCGCTGGAGAGTGCAAAGATCGTGTCCTCGGTTCGGTTCATCCGGATGCTTTATCAAACAGGTCCAGAAACTCAAAGCGCCCGGTTTCAACCGGGCGCTTTGAGAATTCGGGAATCCGGCTAAGGATCAAGTGTTCATCGAGTCGAAGAAGTCGCCATTGTTCTTGGTCTGCTTCAGCTTGTCGATCAGGAACTCGATGGCATCGGTCGTACCCATTGGCGCAAGGATACGGCGAAGCACGAAAATCTTCTGGAGGTCCTGGCGCGGCACAAGCAGATCCTCCTTGCGCGTACCGGATTTCAGAATGTCCATGGCCGGGAATATGCGCTTGTCGGCGACCTTGCGGTCGAGCACGATTTCCGAGTTGCCGGTGCCCTTGAACTCTTCGAAGATGACTTCGTCCATGCGGCTGCCGGTGTCGATAAGCGCCGTGGCGATGATGGTCAGCGAACCGCCTTCCTCGATGTTACGGGCGGCGCCGAAGAACCGCTTCGGCCGCTGTAGCGCGTTGGCGTCCACGCCGCCCGTCAGAACCTTACCGGACGACGGCACGACCGTGTTGTAGGCACGGCCGAGGCGGGTGATCGAATCGAGCAGGATGACAACGTCGCGGCCGTGCTCGACAAGGCGTTTGGCTTTCTCGATCACCATCTCGGCGACCTGTACGTGACGAACGGCCGGCTCGTCGAAAGTGGAGGAAACCACCTCGCCGCGCACGGAGCGCTGCATGTCGGTCACTTCCTCCGGGCGTTCATCGATCAGGAGAACGATGAGGTAGCATTCCGGGTGATTCGCCGTGATGGAATGGGCAATATTCTGCAGAAGGACTGTCTTACCCGTACGCGGTGGCGCGACAATAAGGCCACGTTGGCCTTTACCAAGCGGCGCAACAAGATCGATGACGCGAGCCGAGAGGTCCTTCGAGGTTGGAACATCGAGTTCCATCTTGAACCGCTCATTCGGATAAAGCGGGGTCAGATTGTCAAAATGTACCTTGTGCCGGATCTTTTCCGGATCATCAAAGTTGATTGTATTGACCTTCAGGAGCGCGAAATAACGCTCGCCTTCCTTCGGCCCGCGGATCGGACCTTCGACCGTATCGCCGGTCTTCAAAGAAAACCGTCGGATCTGCGAGGGAGAGATATAGATATCGTCCGGGCCAGGCAGATAATTGGCGTTCGCCGAACGCAGGAAGCCGAATCCGTCCTGCAAGACCTCGACTACACCTTCGCCGATGATCTCGATGTCCTGGCTCGCCAGAACTTTGAGGATCGCGAACATCAGCTCCTGCTTGCGCATCGTGCTGGCGTTCTCGACCTCCAGGGATTCGGCAAAGGTCAGCAAATCGGTAGGAGATTTGCTCTTGAGTTCTTGAAGCTTCATTTCAGCCATGAAGAGGGGACCGTAGTGTGAGAATTTTAGGGAGAATATAGGCGTGTCGGTGAACTTCGCTCCCGCGGAAGATGATCCAGGGACGATGGGAAATTACACGCATGCCACGAGATGAGATGGGGCGAAAATAGCGACTCGCGTGGAATGCCGCAAGGGGCAAGCAGAAATTCTTGCTGAGAAAAAGAACATCAAAACGGTTTTACGATCACGAGGATGACAATTCCGATCATCAGCACTGTTGGCAATTCGTTCATCATCCGCCAATAGCGCGGTGATTTACGGTGACCGTCGACCGCGAAATTCCGGACGGCGCGACCAAACAGCACATGCACGAGGGTAAGAAGGATCACCAGCCCGATCTTCGCATGCAGCCAACCGCCGCGGAATCCATAAACATCCCAGGCCAGGAAAAGGCCCAGAACCCATGTGATCATCATCGCCGGGTTCATGATGATCTTCAGGAGCCGCTGTTCCATCATTTTGAATGTTTCCGAATGGGCTGAGCCCGGTTCCGCATCGCTGTGATAGATGAAAAGCCGCGGCATATAGAGAAGGCCGGCCATCCAGGAGATCACTGCGATTACATGGAAAGCCTTGATATAGAGGACAAAATCATCCGGCCGCACCAGGTAGACCGCAGCCAGGATCGCGATGAAGACGACAAGCGCGACGAATGCGCGAACTGCCGATCGCCGCCCGGCCGCCCGGCCGCTCTGCAGCTCGGACGCATTCATACCCTTGCTCCCCGTACGCGCCTCATCAGCGCCGTCACATGATCGGGATTGGCCTCTGGTGTGATGCCGTGCCCGAGATTGAAGATCAGCGGTCCGTTTCCGAGTTTGTCCAGAATCGCATCGATACCTTCCTCAAGCGGCTTTCCGCCGGCGACCACCCGCATCGGATCGAGATTGCCCTGAATCGGCCCGTCTTTCTGCAGCTCGGCTGCGAAAGAAAGCGGCACCGACCAGTCGAGACCGATCGCATCCGCCTTAGTCCTCTGACGATAGGTCTTCAGGTTGAAACCAGCACCTTTGGCAAAGGCTATGATCTTGGCTTGCGGGCGTTCCTTGCGAACGATCTCGATCATACGCGCAACCGGCCCTGCAGCGTAAGCTTGGAACTCTCGCTCTCCGAGAACCCCCGCCCAGGAATCGAAGATCTGCACAGCGTCCGCACCCGCATCGATCTGAGCGATCAGATATTCTGCCGATACCTCGGCCAGGAAAGAGAGAAGTTTTTCGAAAGCGTCGGGGTACCGGTAGGCAAACAGCCGGGCGGGAGCCTGGTCCTGGGTGCCGTGGCCGGCGATCATATAGGTAGCCACCGTCCAGGGCGCGCCGCAAAAGCCGAGCAGGGCGGTTTCTTCCGGCAGTTCCTTTCTCAATCGACGCACCGTCTCGATCACCGGTGCCAGGTGGTCGAGAACGCCGTCGCTCTTCAATCTTTCGATGGCGGAAACGTCGATCGGGTCCATCTGTGGACCTTCTCCCTGCACGAAACGAACATTTCGCTTCAGAGCATCCGGAATAACCAGGATGTCGGAAAAGAGGATCGCCGCATCAAAGCCATAGCGCCGGATCGGCTGCAAGGTCACTTCGACAGCCAGGTCCGGGGTGTAACAGAGATCGAGAAAGCTCCCGGCCTTCGACCGCGTTTCCCTGTATTCCGGAAGATAGCGTCCTGCCTGCCTCATCAGCCAGATCGGTGGCGGCTTGACCGTCCTGCCTTCAAGCACCGCGACGATCTTACGGGTTTCGCCGGTCAATGGGTTCTCCCTAAATCAAAGAAAAGAATTTAATTTTGTTTTCTATTTCTTAGAGTCGGTGGGTAGCAAGGATTAAAGTCAAATCACAGCCGACGCGGCGATCCGCCACTCTCGCCATCAGGATGGAACAGAACCTGCGAGAAATCTTGTAATTCAAGGGAGAAATCAATTTTTTGACGAGATTCCAGAAGGATAGGCGCGGTGTGGCCTCGTTGCCATCTGTGGATAAACTGGGGATGGAAAGCCGCTTGGAGGTCTTTATCCCCAAAGCCCACAAGTTCGCTTGATTGGCGTCCACGAAACCTGCAGATGTGGAAAACGAGGCAGTTTTCCAGGCGACGGGCGACCGGCAGGCAGATGCGGATCGTCTCTCCCGAGTTGTCAACAAAGGGTAAAGATTAGCGTGGAGAACAGAAAAAACTTCTTCCATCTGCATCTGATATCTGACTCGACGGGCGAGACTCTTATCTCCGCTGGCAGGGCTGCTTCGGTTCAATTCCAGTCGTCGTTTGCGATCGAGCATGTCTATCCACTGATCCGGAACCGCAAGCAGCTTTTGGCGGTGTTGGAAGACATCGATCGGGAACCGGGCATCGTCCTTTACACGATTGTCGATCAGGAACTGGCGGGATTCATCGACCAGCGCTGCCGTGAAATGGGTCTGCCAAGCGTGAATGTTCTTGAGCCGATCATGGCCACGTTTCAAGCCTATCTCGGCGCACCGTCCCGCCGGCGGGTGGGCGCGCAACACGCCCTGAATGCCGACTATTTCAAGCGTATCGAAGCGCTCAACTTCACCATGGATCATGACGACGGGCAGATGCCGGAGGACTATGACGAGGCGGATGTCGTGCTGGTCGGTATCAGCCGCACGTCAAAGACACCGACCAGCATCTATCTTGCCAACCGGGGTATCAAGACAGCCAATATCCCGATCGTACCTGGTGCCGACCTGCCGGAAAGCCTTTATCGAGCTACTCATCCACTCATCGTCGGCCTCGTCGCGACAACGGATCGCATCAGCCAGGTCCGCGAAAACCGGGAGCTTGGGGCGACACATGGCTTCGATCACCGGCATTATACCGACCGTGCAACGATCAACGAGGAGCTGAAATATGCCCGCGCTCTGTGCGCCAGGCACAATTGGCCAGTCATAGACGTGACGCGTCGGTCGATCGAGGAGACGGCAGCCGCAATCGTTGCGCTGCGCCCGAAGCTGCGTTAAGCGGAAACGCCTGCCGCTTCTGGGAGATTCCTCGTGACAGTTCCCCTTGTGCTTGCCTCCGCCAGCCCCTTTCGCCGGATGCTGATGGAAAATGCTGGCCTGACATTTGAAAGTCGTGCCGCCGAAATCGATGAACGGGAGATGGAAGCAGGCCTGGAAGGGGCATCCCCTGATCAGGTGGCGCTGGCGCTCGCCAAGGCCAAGGCGCTGGATGTGAGTCAGCATTTCCCCGGTGCGCTGGTGATTGGATCGGACCAGACCATGTCTCTCGGCAACCGGGTCTATCACAAGCCGAAATCCCTCGGGGAGGCGAAGGAGAACCTGATGTCGCTTGCCGGCAAGACCCATCGGCTGAATAGCGCCATTGCATTTGCCCGCGATAACGATGTCGTCTGGGAACATGTCGCCCATGCCGACCTGACCGTGCGGACATTGAGCGATGCTTTTGTCGATCGATATCTGATGCGCGTTGGAGAAAAGGTCTTCGGCAGCGTCGGCGCCTATCAACTTGAAGGCGAAGGCATCCAGCTCTTCTCGAAGATCGACGGAGACTATTTTACCATCCTGGGCTTACCCATGTTGCCGCTCCTGGACAAGCTGCGCGAACTTGGAGCGATCGATGGCTGATTCACGTGAAACACTCTTGGTTAACGCCTTCGTTACCGGCTGGCCCGTAAAGCATTCACGTTCGCCGCTGATCCACAATTATTGGCTGAAGCAGTTCGACATCACCGGTACTTACAAAGCCGAAGCTGTCTCAGAAGAGGACTTTCTGGCATTCATTCAGGCCTTGAAGGATGGCAGTTCGGGATATCGCGGCGGCAATGTCACTATTCCGCACAAGGAACTGGCTTTCAGACTGGCAGACCGACCGGATGCTTTGGCAGAGGAACTCGGCGCCTCGAACACGCTCTGGATGGAAAATGGTCTGCTCAACGCGACGAATACCGATGGCTATGGCTTCACGGCCAATCTCGATGACCGTCATCCCGGTTGGGATAAGATCGGCCGTGCCGTGATCCTCGGCGCTGGCGGTGCAAGCCGTGCTGTCATTCAGGCTGTCCGCAATCGCGGTATTGGCGAAATTCACGTGGTCAACCGGACCGTTCCACGCGCCCAGGAGCTTGCCGATCGCTTTGGCCCGAAAGTGCATGCCCACTCTCTGGAAGCGCTGAGCGAGGTGATGTCCGGTGCTGGCTTGTTCGTCAACACGACATCCCTAGGCATGGATGGCGGCGAGGCGCCGCAAGTTGATTTCTCGTCGCTGAGGGACGATGCAGTCGTCACCGATATCGTTTACGTCCCGCTGAAAACCCCCTTGCTCGCTCAGGCGGAAAACCAGGGTTTTGCGATCGTCGATGGCCTTGGCATGCTGCTTCATCAGGCCGTGCCTGGTTTTGAAAAATGGTTCGGGCGTCGGCCATTGGTCGACGAGGCCCTTCGCGATCTCGTCATCGCCGACATGGAAAGACATTGATGATCGTCATCGGGCTCACCGGCTCCATCGGTATGGGAAAATCCACGACCGCAAAAATGTTCGCGGAAGAGGGCGTGCCGGTGAATGATTCGGATGCCGTGGTCCATGATCTCTACCGCACCGATGCGGTGAAACCGATCGGTCAGGCCTTTCCGGGCACGGTCAGGGATGGCGTCATCGACCGTCAGGAGCTATCGCGCCAGCTTGCAGCCGCACCGGAAAAATTCCCGCTCCTTGAATCGATCGTTCACCCGTTGGTTCGGAGTCGCGAAATTGAATTCCTGGAACGTCATCGACAAGCCGGCACTGATCTTGTGCTGCTCGACATACCGTTGCTCTTCGAAGTGAAGGGAGAGGATCGTGTGGATGTCATCGTCGTCGTCACCTGCGATCCACAGATACAGCGCGAAAGGGTGCTTGCGCGTCCCGGCATGACCGAGGAAAAATTGGCGATGATTCTCTCCCGCCAGATGCCGGACGCGGAGAAGCGGAAGAAAGCCGATTTCCTGGTCGATACCGGCTTCGGGCTGGACGCGGCAAGACAAAGGGTGCGCGAGATCATAGCCACTTTGAAAGCGGCAAAGGTGAGCGCCAAGGAAACGGACCAATGACATGCGCGAGATCATTTTCGATACGGAAACCACGGGCCTCGAAACGAAATTCGACCGGGTGATTGAGATCGGAGGCATTGAGCTCATCAATAATTTTCCGACCGGAAGAACGCTGCATCTTTATATCAATCCCGGCGACCGCAAGGTCCATCCGGATGCGCTTGCCGTACATGGCATTACTGACGAGTTCCTGAAGGATAAGCCAAGTTTTGCCGACGTGGCTCATCAGATCATCGAATTTTTTGACGGTGCCAAATGGATCGCCCATAACGCCACCTTCGACATGGGTTTCATCAACGCGGAGTTCGACCGGCTTGGGCTTCCGCCAGTCATGATGGACCGGGTCGTCGATACGCTCGCCATGGCCCGCCGCAAACATCCGATGGGGCCGAATTCGCTTGATGCGCTCTGCCGCCGGTACGGCATAGACAATGCGCACCGCACCAAACACGGGGCGCTTCTCGACTCCGAGCTCCTGGCGGAAGTCTATATCGAAATGACCGGTGGCCGCCAGGCAGCGCTTGGCCTGTCTGATGCGGAAAGGCCGACGACGGTAATCGAAGTCGAGGAAGTGGTCGTGACCGTTGCCGGCCGCCCACGGACTTTGGCCGCCCGCATCACAGCAGCGGAGATCGAAGCCCATGGCGCCATGGTCGCAACGCTCAAGGAGAAGGCGCTTTGGCTGAAATATCAGATTGTCGAGTGAAATGAAAAAAGGCCGAGTCAGGGACCCGGCCTTTTTTATTGCAACGGATCAGGTTTAGCTGTTCAGCGATTGCACCTTGGCGCGGGCCTGTTCTTCGGCCATGCGCTGCGTGAACATCTGCGCGAAATCGATTGGATCGATCATCAAGGGCGGGAAACCGCCGTTACGCGTCACGTCGGCGATGATCTGGCGTGCGAAGGGGAAAAGCAGCCGCGGGCATTCGATGAACAGCAGCGGCAGCATGTGTTCCTGCGGGAAACCGCTGATGCGGAAAACGCCGCCATAGACCAGTTCCGTCGCGAAGACGACTTTCTCGTCTTCCTGGGCCTTGGCCTCCAGTGTCAGCACGACGTCGAAATCGACCTCGGAAAGCGGGTTGGCGTTGACATTGACATTGATGTTGATGCTCGGGGCTTTGTCGCGTGCCTGGAGCGATCGGGGTGCGCCGGGGTTCTCGAAGGAGAGATCCTTGGTGTATTGTGCCAGGATATTGATGGACGGCGTTGCTGCCTGGTTGTTTTCGTCTGCCATGGGATTTCCTCGAGGCGTTGGAGCGTTGAGGCCCTCTAACATTTCGGGTTAGAGGGTTTCAAGGCTAAA
The DNA here is from genome assembly GCF_040066075.1 of Neorhizobium phenanthreniclasticum. Lineage (NCBI taxonomy): Bacteria > Pseudomonadati > Pseudomonadota > Alphaproteobacteria > Hyphomicrobiales > Rhizobiaceae > Neorhizobium > Neorhizobium phenanthreniclasticum. The sequence continues at coordinate 58,816 of NZ_JBEAAL010000024.1, read as the reverse complement.
TGGGAACGTTGTTGGGCTTGCCAATCCCCGGCAAACCAACTGGCCTGTTCAATGTTCCTCGTTTTTTGGTCCGGCCCAGGGCGAGGAGGGATTCGAATTGCGATGGAAATCCTGCTCGTCGAGATCGACTACCGGGCCTGATTTCTTACCGCCCGGGGAGGACCGGTCGCCGTCGTAACGGTAGCGCGTGCTGCTGGACGTGCGGACCACCACGATGCGGCGGCCGATCAATGACCAGAGGCCCCCGCGCACGAATGGGATGAAGAGCGCCAGACCGATAATGTCGGTGATGAAGCCTGGCAGGAGGAGCAGGATGCCGGCAATCACGATCATCGCGCCGTCGATGAGGGTCCGGCCGGGCACCCGGCCTTCCCGGCCTTCCGTGGAAATCTCTCTTAGAATATGCATGCCCTGCCTGCGGAGCAGGAACGCGCCAAGTACCGCTGTGCCGATCACCAGGCCGAGCGTCGCCCATAGGCCGAGCGCACGCCCCACGAGCACAAAGCCGGCGATTTCTGCCAGAGGCCAAACGATAAGAAAGAGCGGCACGAGAAAGAAACGCATGTTGTTCCCAGTTCTTAATGGTCCTGCAGTATTTTGCGCTGACGTCTTCGCTATTTGAATGATTGGTGGATGCGGACTATATGAGAAGGTGCAACAAACATTTAAACGGCAATTGCGGGTTAAGATGGGCTCTAACGACTTTATAACACTCTTTTTCCTTGTCGCCGCTGTTCTGATCTTCCTGCAACTGCGCAGTGTGCTCGGCCGGCGGACAGGAAACGAGAAGCCGCCACTCGATCCCTATAGCTCCCGTGATGCTGCGAAGAATTCGAACGGCGACGACAGCAAGGTCGTGACCTTGCCGGGCCGCAATTCCGAGGTTGATGAGCAGCGTTATGCCGATATCGATGCCGTCGCCAAACCGGATACCCCGCTCAACACTGCGCTCAGGGAACTGCTGAGGGTTGATCCTTCCTTTCGTCCGCGCGACTTCCTGAATGGCGTCCGTATGGCATATGAGATGATTGTCATGGCCTTCGCGGATGGCGATCGGAAGACGTTGAAAGGTCTCCTCTCCAAAGAGGTTTATGATGGCTTCGACACCGCGATCTCTGAACGGGAAGCCAGGGGTGAAGTGGTGAAATCCACTTTTGTCGGAATCGACAAGGCGGATATCACGCATACGGCGGTCAAGGATTCCGAAGCGCAGGTCACGGTCCGTATCGTCAGCCAGTTGATCTCCGCCACCTACGACAAGGCCGGCACGCTGATCGAGGGCGATCAGGAAACGGTCGCCGAGGTCACCGACATCTGGACTTTCGCACGTGATATCCGCTCCCGCGATCCGAACTGGAAGCTGGTTGCCACCGAATCCGAACAATGACAGGCGTTTTTGCGGATTATACGCTCCGGCCGCTATCCTTTTCAGATCTGCCCGGATGGGAAGAGGACGATCCGACCTCGCTCTTTGCCGGCATGCGGGCCTGCCTCGATCATATCCGCAAGGTCAAACCCTATCGCACCGGCGCACTGGGCCTGACAGCCGATGATCTGGCGAGGTTTCTGGAAAAGGCCGGCGAAAGTCCGTCGGATGCCGACTCCGCACGTGCTTTTTTCGAGACCCATTGCACTCCGTTCCTGATTTCTCGCCTGGATGGCGGGCGCGGCTTCGTCACGGCTTTCTACGAGCCGGAGATCGAGGTCTCGGGCGCCCGTGATGAAACCTGGGCCTATCCCTTCTATTACCGTCCCGACGACCTGATCGATCTCGATGATGCGAGTCGTCCGGCGAGTATGGACTCCGGCTACATGTTCGGGCAGCGAACAGCGGAAGGCGTCGTACCCTATCCGGATCGCGCGGAGATCGATGGTGGTTTTCTCGAAGGCCGCGGTCTCGAAATCGCCTATGCGAAGTCGAAGGTCGACGTCTTCTTCGCTCATGTGCAGGGCGCGGCGCGGTTGAAATACCCCGGCGGAAGGGTCGAACGCATCACTTATGCCGCCAAGGCGGGCCATCCCTTCTCGCCGATCGGCAAGCTGCTGATCGATCGTGGCGAAATCGATCCCGCGGAAATTTCCATGCAGAGCATTCGCGCCTGGCTGGCTCGGAATCCGGCTAAGGTTGACGAGGTTCTCTGGCATAACCGCTCCTATATCTTCTTCCGGAAGGCGGAAGTGTCCGAACCGTCGCTGGGTCCTGTAGCCGCCGCCAAGGTGCCGCTGATCGCGGGACGATCGCTCGCGGTCGACAGGCAGATCCATACCTTCGGCTTTCCCTTCTTCATCCGCTCCGAAACGCTGACGCACATGGACGGCGGAAAGCCGTTCGCGCGGTTGATGTTGGCGCTCGATACCGGCTCGGCAATCGTCGGCCCGGCCCGCGGCGATATCTTCACCGGCTCGGGGTTTGAAGCTGGTGAATTGGCGGGAGCGGTGCGCAATGATGCGGATTTCTATATTCTCGTCCCGAAGGCGGCTTCTGTCAGGTTTGTTGGATGAAGGGCGGTCGGAAACTCGATCCGGAAGAACGGATTCTCTGGGGCAGGGTGGCGAAAACCGCCAACGCGCTGCCCGGCCGGATGAAGGAGATTCTCGAATTCGAAGAGAAGGAAGCGGCAAGGCTCGCCGAGGAGGAGACTGTCAGGCCGAAGCCTACGCCGGTGCCGGAAAACCAGGCTGTTGAGAGCGCCGCCGCGCGATCGAGAAGATCCAACATCCATCATCCTCTCGAAAAGCCGGTGAAGAAAAAGCTTGCCAAGGGCCGCCTGCCGATCGAGGCACGTCTTGACCTCCACGGTCTTTTTCAGGACGAGGCGCATGACCTGCTGCTCGATTTCCTCCTGCGGGCGCATGAGCGGGGCCTCCGCCACGTCCTCGTCATCACCGGCAAGGGCCGCTCGATGGGAAGCGAAGGGGTACTCCGCCGTGCCGTGCCGCTGTGGTTTTCGAAAGCGGAATTCCGGTTCCTGATTTCGTCCTATGAATGGGCGGCGCGCCATCACGGCGGCGAAGGCGCCATGTATGTCCGGCTCTCGCGGGGCCGGGGGGCCTATGGAGGGGAGCGCGAATGACGCCCTTCGGCCAGGCATTGCGCGAACTGCGCCGGCGCAAGGGTGTCACCCAGCGTGACCTTGCTGAGGCGATCGGCGTGACGCCAGCCTACCTCTCGGCCCTGGAGCACGGTCGGCGCGGCAGACCGACCTTCGAGCTCCTGCAGCGGATTGCCGGCTACTTCAACGTTATCTGGGATGAAGCGGAGGAGCTTTTTTTGCTGGCAGAGGCCTCTCATCCGAAGGTCGTGCTGGATACGTCGGGCCTTCCGGCGCCCTATACGGCCTTTGCGAATCGCCTTGCGCAACAGATTCGCACTTTGCCGCCGGACGTGATAGAGAATATGGACACGCTGCTGAGGAAAACCCCCCGCCCGGATTGACTTCTGGCACGCATCCACGGCTTTCGTCCCTGCCAACCTTTAGAAACCGCCCCGATTTCCCTATATTTCAGGGTGGAAAGGCCGGTGATTCGCTCAACCGGCATCTCAAACGAACTGGAAGATATTTGATGACCGATACACCCGTCAGCGAGAATGGCGCGAGTGCCGAATATGGTGCCGATTCGATCAAGGTTCTCAAAGGCCTCGATGCCGTCCGCAAGCGTCCCGGCATGTATATCGGCGACACCGACGATGGCTCCGGCCTGCATCACATGGTCTATGAGGTCGTCGACAACGCGATCGACGAAGCGCTGGCCGGCCATGCGGATCTGGTGACCGTTACCCTCAATCCGGATGGTTCCGTCAGCGTGACCGACAACGGACGAGGCATCCCCACCGCCATCCATTCGGGGGAGGGCGTTTCCGCGGCCGAGGTCATCATGACCCAGCTCCATGCGGGTGGCAAGTTCGACCAGAATTCCTACAAGGTCTCCGGCGGCCTGCATGGCGTCGGCGTCTCGGTCGTGAACGCGCTTTCCACCTGGCTGAAGCTGCGCATCCGCCGCGACGGCAAGGTCCACGAGATTTCCTTCACCCATGGCGTCGCCGATGCGCCGCTCAAGGTCGTGGGGGAATATGAGGGCCGGCCCGGCACTGAGGTCACCTTCCTGGCAAGCCCCCAGACCTTCACGATGACCGAGTATGATTACAACACGCTCGAACATCGTCTGCGCGAACTGGCCTTCCTGAATTCGGGCGTCCGAATCCGGCTCACGGACAAGCGCAAGCCGGATATCAGGGAAGAGGAGATGATCTATGACGGCGGCCTCGAGGCTTTCGTCCGATATCTCGACCGCGCCAAGAAGCCACTCGTCGACAAACCCGTCGCCATCAAGGGCGAGAAGGACGGCATTACCGTCGAGGTCGCGATGTGGTGGAACGACAGCTACCACGAGAACGTGCTCTGCTTCACCAACAACATCCCGCAGCGGGATGGCGGCACCCATATGGCCGGGTTCCGCGGAGCCTTGACGCGTCAGGTGACGTCCTACGCGGATAGCTCCGGCATCACCAAGAAGGAAAAGGTGACGCTGCAGGGCGAAGATTGCCGCGAGGGCCTGACGGCGGTTCTTTCGGTCAAGGTGCCGGACCCGAAATTCTCGTCGCAGACCAAGGACAAGCTCGTTTCGTCGGAAGTCCGGCCGGTGGTCGAAAGCCTCGTCAACGAGGCGCTGAGCACCTGGTTCGAGGAACATCCCACCGAAGCCAAGATCCTCGTCGGCAAGGTGGTCGAGGCGGCCGTCGCCCGCGAGGCGGCCCGCAAGGCGCGCGAACTCACCCGCCGCAAGGGCGTTCTCGACATTGCCTCTCTGCCCGGCAAGCTTGCCGACTGCTCGGAGCGCGATCCGGCCAAGTCCGAGGTTTTTCTCGTCGAGGGCGATTCCGCTGGTGGTTCCGCCAAGCAGGGGCGTTCGCGGGAAAATCAGGCGATCCTGCCGCTGCGCGGCAAGATTCTCAATGTCGAGCGCGCCCGCTTCGACAAGATGCTGTCGAGCCAGGAGATCGGCACGCTGATCACCGCGCTCGGCACCTCGATCGGCAAGGATGAGTTCAACGCCGACAAGCTGCGCTACCACAAGATCATCATCATGACGGACGCGGATGTCGACGGCGCCCATATCCGCACGCTGCTTCTGACCTTTTTCTTCCGCCAGATGCCGGAGTTGATCGAGCGCGGCCATATCTATATCGCCCAGCCGCCGCTCTATAAGGTGACCCGCGGCAAGTCGATCCAGTACCTGAAGGACGAAAAGGCTTTCGAGGAATATCTGATCGGCATGGGCCTGGAGGAAGCGACGCTGAAGCTCGGCTCGGGCGAGGTGCGCGCCGGCCAGGATCTGCGGGAAGTCATCCAGGATGCGCTCAGGCTGCGTTCGCTGACCGACGGCCTGCATTCACGCTACAATCGGTCGATCATCGAACAGGCGGCGATTGCCGGTGCATTGAACCCGGAACTCACCGACAACCGCGAGCGCGCCCGGCAGACTGCCGACGAGGTCGCCCGCAGGCTCGACATGATCGCCGAGGAAACCGAACGCGGCTGGTCCGGCCATGTGACGGATGAGGGCGGCCTGCGCTTCGAGCGCATGGTGCGCGGTGTAAGGGAGATAGCGGTCCTGGACGTGGCCCTGATCGGTTCGGCCGATGCCCGCCATATCGACCAGATGACGACGCGTCTGCAGGACATCTATCGCACGCCGCCGGTTCTCGGCCGCAAGGACGGTGAGCAGGAAATCTCCGGCCCGCGGGCGCTTCTCGACGCAATCTTCGCGGCGGGCCGCAAGGGCCTGTCGATGCAGCGCTATAAGGGGCTGGGCGAAATGAACGCCGAACAGCTCTGGGAAACCACGCTCGATCCGAACGTCCGCTCGCTGCTGCAGGTGAAGGTGAACGATGCGACCGATGCCGATGGCCTCTTCTCGCGCCTGATGGGCGACGAAGTGGAGCCGCGCCGCGAGTTCATCCAGGACAACGCGCTGAACGTCGCCAACCTCGATATCTGACCCATCCGGTGTCGCAATCAAAAAAGCGGCGGCCCCTGCGGTCTGCCGTTTTTTATTGTCCAGCTCGAAAATGTTTCACGTGAATCTTTCCTGTGGATAGGGGATTCACGTGAAACAAGGCGACGCTCTCCCTGGTCGCCGCGTCTCCGCCGTCATGGTTCTCCGGTAAATTTCCCCTCGAAGGCGATTTCGGAAACCGGCTTGCGCTTGCTCGGGAACTCCCGTTCGGCGAGATCGTCGGGCAGGGTGCTTCTGTCTGCCATCCGGCCGATCGCCGCGGCTGCTTCCACGCGGTACCCTTCCGGAATTCCAAGCACCTCGCCCGCCTTCTCTTTGTCGAAACCCTCCATGCCGTGGGCGTGATAGCCGAGCTTCATGGCCTGGCAGATGACCGAGAACCAAGCGGCGCCCGTGTCGTAGGAATGGGTATAGGCGAGCCGCCGCTCCCCATCCTTCGAGATCCGGTAGGTCTTCGAGATCACGATCATCAGCGCTGCGGCATTCTTCGCCCAGCGCTGGTTGCCGGGGCTCAGGATATCGACGAGGACCGGGAAGGAAGGCGTGCCGCGCAGAGCGTAGACGAAACGCCAGGGCTGGTTGTTGCCGGAAGACGGCGCCCAATGTGCAGCATCGAGGATCGTCAGCATCGTTTCCTGTGTGATCGTCTCGTCGGTGAAAGCGCGCGGCGACCAGCGGTCCAAGAAGAAGGCATCGATCGGAAATTCCGATTCGCGGGTATTGCTGCTGGTCATGGTATCCTCTGAATTTTCACAGTTGAGTTTGCGGTAAGGCAGAAAGAATAGACCGATTGGCCTCGCTGGCAACCAGCTGTCGCGCCGCAAAACAGGGTGACAAGCCGCGCGACTTAATCCATAAAGCGGCTTGTCTGACAACCGGAGGAGATTCCTTGAAACTGATGCGCATTGGCGAGCCGGGCCATGAAAAGCCGGCAATTCTCGACAGCAAGGGCAAAATCCGCGATCTTTCCGGCCATGTTGCCGATATTGCCGGTGCGGCGATTTCCCCGGAAGGGCTGAAGAAAATTGCCGCGCTCGATCCCGAAAGCCTGCCGGAATTGCAGCCGGCCCGCATCGGCCCCTGCGTCGCCGGCACCGGCAAGTTCATCTGCATCGGCCTCAACTATTCCGACCATGCGTCCGAGACCGGCGCCACAGTCCCGCCGGAGCCGATCATCTTCATGAAGGCGACGTCGGCGATCTGCGGACCGAACGACGATGTGCTCATCCCGCGTGGCTCGGTAAAGACCGATTGGGAAGTCGAGCTTGGCGTTGTCATCGGCAAGACCGCGAAATATGTCTCCGAGGCAGACGCGCTTGATTACGTAGCCGGCTACTGCCTGACGAACGACGTGTCCGAGCGGGCCTTCCAGGCCGAGCGCGCCGGCCAGTGGACGAAGGGCAAGTCCTGCGACACTTTTGGCCCGATCGGCCCCTGGCTTGTCACGAAGGACGAAGTCGCCGATCCGCAGAAGCTCGGCATGTGGCTGAAGGTCAACGGCGAAACCATGCAGAACGGTTCATCGAGGACGATGGTCTACGGCGTCCGTTATCTCGTCTCCTATCTGAGCCAGTTCATGTCGCTGCATCCCGGCGACATCATCTCCACCGGCACCCCGCCGGGCGTTGGCCTCGGCATGAAGCCGCCGCTTTTCCTCAAGGCCGGCGATGTCGTCGAGCTCGGGATCGATGGCCTCGGCACTCAGCGCCAGACCTTCGTCGCTGACGATTAAGTGATCGCCGGACTCGTGTCATGGCGGACACGAGTCCTTTACCAGTCTTGGGAGGCGGAACCTTAAGGCTTACCTGCCATTATAGGTCATCAACGAGCAGTCCGCGGATGATCCGCGGTCCCGCTTTCCAATGGCAAAACCCGCCGGTATCCCTTCTTCATGTTGCACCGCGATAAAAAACCGTTAATTTGTCTCGGCCCTGCTGCTGAACCGATCGGTTCGATGTTTTTGCTGAACGCCGTCGAAAATCACGAGAGGTGGCACATCCATGTTCTATCAGTTTTATGAGATGAACCATGCCGCCATGGTACCGTTCCGGGCCGCGGCGGATGCCATGCGTTTCTTCTATTCCAACCCGCTCAACCCGCTTTCCCAGACGACGGTCGGACGGACGCTTTCCGCCAGCCTCGAAGTCTTCGAACGTGTGACCCGTCGATATGGCAAACCGGCATTCGGGCTTCCGCAAACGGTGGTGGACGGCCGAAAGGTTGGGGTGACCGAGGAGATCGTCTGGGAAAAACCCTTCTGCAATCTCTTGCATTTCCGCCGCGATCTGCCGGCAGATCGGTCGGAGGACCAGAAGATCCTCGTTGTCGCACCCATGTCCGGCCACTATGCGACGCTGTTGCGCGGCACGGTTGAAGCGCTTCTGCCGCATGCGGATATCTATATCACCGACTGGATCGACGCCCGCACGGTGCCGCTGACGGAAGGCCATTTCGATCTGGACGACTATATCGATTATGTCATCGAGATGCTGCATGCTATCGGGCCTGGCGCGCATGTCATCGGCGTCTGCCAGCCCTCGGTCCCGGTCCTGGCCGCCGTCGCCGTGATGGAATCGCAGCGGGATTCGATGCTGCCGGCGTCCATGACCCTGATGGGTGGTCCGATCGACACCCGCATCAACCCGACTGCCGTCAACAAGCTGGCGGAAGAGCACCCGATCGAATGGTTCCGCGACAACGTCATCATGAATGTGCCCTGGCCGCAGTCGGGCTTCATGCGCCGCGTCTACCCCGGCTTCCTGCAATTGTCGGGCTTCATGTCTATGAACCTCGACCGCCACCTGATCGCCCACAAGGAATTTTTCCAGCATCTCGTCAAGAACGACGGCGAATCGGCGGAAAGGCACCGCGATTTCTACGACGAATACCTGGCGGTCATGGATCTGACGGAGGAATTCTATCTCCAGACCGTCGACACCGTCTTCATCAAGCACTCGCTGCCGAAAGGCGAGATGATGCATCGGATCACTCCGGTCGATACGAAAGCGATCCGTAATGTCGCGTTGCTGACCATCGAGGGTGAGAACGACGACATTTCCGGCCTCGGCCAGACGAAGGCGGCGCATGCGATCTGCCCGAACATTCCCGAAGACATGCGCATGCACTACATGCAGCCGGATGTCGGCCACTACGGCGTCTTCAACGGCTCGCGTTTCCGCCGCGAGATCGCGCCGCGCATCGTGGCTTTCGCGCAGAAACATGCAAGGGCGCCGGGAAAAAGGACGCCGGTAAAGCGGGTCATCCGGGGCGGCAAGGCGGTCTGAATTCGCTCCCTTCCGATTTCCCTCTTATATTTCAGCAACTTCTTGGATTTAATGTTCCGTCTTCTTGAAGGCGGAACATGGGCTCACCAAATCGGATTCAGTCGGGCTGGCATGTGGCCACCCGCTGAAACCATCAGGTGTGACCTATGAACCAGTCAGCATTGATTCGTCCGGATTGGACGCCGGCCACCATCGCTCTCATGGTGCTCGGTTTCGTGGTCTTCTGGCCTCTGGGCCTGGCCATGCTTGCCTACATCCTCTTCGGGGAAAGGCTGGGCGGTTTCAAGCGCGATGCGAATGACCGCGCTGACCGCATGTTCGCCGGCTGCCGTCGGGCTGGCCGTCGCTACAATACGCATTTTACCACCGGCAATGTCGCGTTCGACGACTGGCGCAAGGCCGAGCTTGAGCGGATCGAGGAAGAACGCCGCAAGCTGGACGAGATGCGCGAGGAATTCGACAATTATGTCCGCGAGCTTCGCCGCGCCAAGGACCAGGAGGAATTCGACCGCTTCATGCGCGAACGCAGGAACAATTCTTCCGGCCCCGGCCAGAATCCGGTCGTGGACCTCTGATCGCGCGGTTGGATTCACGTGAAACAGTCGAAGCTGCCACCCAAAAGGGGGTAGCGGTTTGCGGCAACGACATGCGATGAAACCAGGAACAGCCGGCGTCTCGCACGCCGGCTTTTTTATGCAAGGGAATCGGCTAAAACGTAAGAATGTTCGCGCTTCTGAAAAAACCTGTCCGTTTGAAGTCGAGACCGCTCGAAACGGTGAAGCGCACCCTGCATGTCGGCGACCGGGCGATGCCGCTGACGATCCGGGAGAACCGGCGCGCCACCCGGATCACGCTAAGGATCGAGCCCGGTGGAAGGGCGCTCAATCTCACCGTGCCGGCCGGTTTGCGCAAGCACGAGATTGACGATTTCCTCGACCGGCATCAGGGCTGGCTGCTTACTAGGCTCGCCAAATTTTCGACCGAGAACCCGGTCCGCCATGGCGGCCGTATTTCCTTCCGTGGCGTGTCCCATCGTATCGAGCATACCGGAACCTTGCGCGGCCTCACTGAAGCCGTGACGGTCGATGGTGAGCCGATACTGAAGGTGAGTGGTCTGGAAGATCACATGGGCCGGCGGCTTTCGGCTTTCTTCAAGAAGGAGGCGCGCAAGGACATGGAAGTTCTGGTCGCCCGCCATGCGGCAGCGATCCGCAAACCGGTCAAATCGGTCAGCATGAAGGATACCCGCAGCCGTTGGGGATCCTGCTCCTGGGATGGAAACCTGAGCTTTTCCTGGCGCATCGTCATGGCGCCGCCGCTGGTCATCGATTACCTAGCAGCCCATGAAGTGGCGCATCTGAAGGAGATGAATCACGGGCCGAAATTCTGGGCGCTGTGCAAGGAGCTCTGCCCGCGCATGGAAGAGGCCCGCAAATGGCTGAAGCAGCACGGCTCGCAGCTTCATGCAATCGATTTCGAGTAGTGAGAAGCGGTCGGGCGTAGCCCGAGCAATCGATCCGGTGAATCGATTGTAGCGCCGAACGCACTGAGCCTTAGCGAAGGGCCGAAGCGGTTGCCTCGCCTTCCGGCCTCATCCAGCGCCTGCCGGGTAGAACGGTTTCTTGTTTGGGGAAGCCGGTGCGCTCCCCCCTTGAGGGGGAGATGCCCGGCAGGGCAGAGGGGGGTATGGCGAGGCAAATCAAAGCCTTGGCAAAAATCGACAAGAAAAATCACTCCCGTTCATCCCCGCCCTCGCGCCTTGTGCCTACAATCTTCGCGTTCCGTTTCGGCTACACCGGTTCAAGCATCGCCGGCGAGATGGGACCGGTGCCCTTTCGGCCTGCCGTTGATGCAGTCGGGTTGTCAGGGGCTGCGCAGAAAATGGTTCCCCTCTCGCCTCAAGGCGGGGCGTGCGTGTGTCGCACACAACCCAGTATGGCATCTGCAAGGACGTAAGACCATATCGCCGCAGAGGAACCGGAGTTGCGCAGCACAAGAACACTGAACGGGACACGTCGCGTGTCACCTATAAAAACTTAAATCGAGGCACCCGACGTGTCCCGGCAGAACTTGAAATTCCCAGATCGCCAAGGGGGGAATCCGTCTCTTGTCATTCTTGTACCGGGCTAGACCCGATGAGAGACTCGAGAACCCGAAACGCTCGATTTGGCTCGACTCTTGACGCATTTCGTGTCACTCCGCGCATCATGAAACCTGATATCAAGATTTGCGGTCTGAAGACCCCGGAGGCTGTCGATCGTGCCGTGGCGCGGGGGGCGACCCATATCGGCTTCATCTTCTTTCGCAAGAGCCCGCGCAATATCGAGCCGGACATCGCCGGTGAGCTAGCCGACCGTGTCCGCGGCCGGGTGAAGATCGTCGCGGTTACGGTCGATGCCGATGACGAGGAACTGGACGACATCGTTTCGCTGCTGAGGCCTGATATCCTTCAGTTCCACGGCCATGAAAGCCCCGAACGTATCCTGCATGCGAAGGCCCTCTACGGCCTGCCGGTCATGAAGGTCTTTTCGGTGAGGGAAGCCGCCGATCTCGACAGGGTCGGACCGTTCATCGGCGTTGCCGACCGTTTTCTTTTCGATGCCAAGGCGCCTGCGGGCTCCGAACTGCCGGGCGGCAATGGCGTCTCCTTCGACTGGAGCCTGATGGCTTCCCTTGACGAGAGCGTGGATTACATGCTTTCGGGAGGTTTGAACAAGGATAATGTCGCTCTCGCGCTCGCCTCGACGCGGGCAAGCGGTATCGATGCTTCGTCCGGGGTGGAATGCGCACCGGGCGTCAAGGATCCTGGAATGATTGATGCGTTTTTCGACGCCGTCGCGGAAGCCCGGCTTCAAAAGGCGCGCAGGGAGTAGAAAGTGAACCAGACGCCATTACCCAATTCGTTCCGATCCGGCCCCGATGAGGATGGCCGTTTCGGCATTTTCGGCGGACGATTCGTTGCCGAAACCCTGATGCCACTGATCCTGGACCTGCAGGGCGAATGGGAAAAGGCGAAGAACGATCCGGCCTTCCAGCAGGAACTGGCCGAACTTGGCGCCCATTATATCGGCCGTCCGAGTCCGCTCTATTTCGCCGAGCGCCTGACCGAGCATCTCGGCGGCGCGAAGATCTATTTCAAGCGCGAGGAGCTGAACCACACCGGTTCGCACAAGATCAACAACTGCATCGGACAGATCCTGCTTGCCAAGCGCATGGGCAAGACGCGCATCATTGCTGAGACTGGCGCCGGCCAGCACGGCGTGGCTTCTGCAACGGTCTGTGCGCGTTTCGGCTTTCCCTGCGTCGTCTATATGGGCGCCACCGACGTCGAACGCCAGGCGCCGAACGTCTTCCGCATGAAGCTTCTCGGCGCCGAGGTGAAGCCGGTGACTGCCGGACACGGCACGCTGAAGGACGCCATGAACGAGGCGCTGCGCGACTGGGTCACCAATGTGGAGGACACCTATTATCTGATCGGTACCGCAGCCGGCCCGCATCCCTATCCGGAAATGGTTCGCGATTTTCAGGCGGTCATCGGCAGGGAAGCCCGGGAGCAGATTCTCGAAGCCGAGGGCAGGCTGCCCGATCTTGTTGTCGCTGCCGTTGGCGGTGGTTCGAATGCGATCGGCATCTTCCATCCGTTCCTGGATGATGAAGGTGTCCAGATCGTCGGTGTGGAAGCCGGTGGCCGAGGTCTTGAAGGCGTCGAACATTGCGCTTCCATCACGGCCGGCAGCCCGGGCGTTCTGCATGGCAACCGGACCTATCTCCTGCAGAATGGCGACGGACAGATTCTCGAGGGTCATTCCATCTCGGCCGGGCTCGACTATCCGGGCATCGGTCCCGAGCATAGCTGGTTGCACGATATCGGCCGCGTCGAATATGTGCCGATCATGGACCAGGAAGCGCTCGATGCCTTCCAGGTGCTGACTCGCCTCGAAGGCATCATCCCGGCACTCGAACCGAGCCATGCGATCGCCGAAGTGATCAAGCGTGCGCCGAAGATGCGCAAGGACCAGATCATCGTCATGAATCTCTCCGGTCGCGGCGACAAGGACATCTTCACCGTCGGCAAGATCCTTGGCATGGAGCTTTGATATGACCGCTCGTATGGACAACCGTTTCGCGGCCCTCAAGGCTGAAGGCCGCCCCGCCCTGATCACCTATTTCATGGGCGGCGACCCGGATTTCGAAACCTCGCTCGCCATTATGAAGGCGCTGCCTGCCGCCGGCGCCGATATCATTGAGCTCGGCATGCCTTTTTCCGACCCGATGGCCGATGGTCCGGCGATCCAGATGGCCGGTCAGCGCGCGCTGAAGGGCGGACAGACGCTTGCCAAGACGCTCGATCTTGCGCGAAAGTTTCGCGAGGCCGATAATGAAACGCCGATCGTCATGATGGGCTATTATAACCCGATCTACGTCTACGGCGTTGACCGGTTCCTCGATGACGCGCTCGCCGCCGGCATCGATGGCCTGATCGTCGTCGATCTGCCGCCGGAGATGGATGATGAACTCTGCATCCCGGCGCTGAAAAAGGGTGTCAATTTCATCCGCCTTGCGACGCCGACCACCGACGACAAGCGTTTGCCGACGGTCCTGAAGAACACGTCCGGTTTCGTCTATTACGTGTCGATGACCGGCATCACGGGCTCGTCCCTGCCGGATCCGTCGCTGATCTCCGGTGCCGTGAACCGCATTAAGGCTCACACGAATCTGCCGGTCTGCGTCGGCTTCGGCGTCAAGACGGCCGATCATGCCAAGGCGATCGGTGCGGCAGCCGATGGCGTTGTCGTGGGTACGGCGATCGTGGCGCAGATCGCCGGTAGCCTTACCAAGGACGGCAAGGCCGGCCCGGATACCGTCGCCTCCGTCGCGACGCTGGTGCGGGGTCTTGCGACCGGCGTACGTGCAGCACGCCTTGTTGCTGCCGAATAATCCGCCCACATTAGGTTCGAATTCCAACAGGAGTACGCCCAAGTGAACTGGCTCACCAATTACGTCCGGCCGCGCATAAACTCCATGCTGGGCCGTCGCGAGGTTCCGGAAAATCTCTGGATCAAGTGCCCGGAAACCGGCGAGATGGTCTTTCACAAGGACCTGGAAGAAAACAAATGGGTTATTCCAGCCTCCGGCTTCCACATGAAGATGCCGGCCAAGGCGCGGCTCGCCGATCTTTTCGACGGCGGCGTCTATGAATCGCTGCCGCAGCCGAAGGTTGCCCAGGATCCGCTGAAGTTCCGCGATTCGAAGAAATATGTCGATCGCCTGAAGGACAGCCGTCTGAAGACCGAGCAGGAAGACACGATCCTTGCCGGTATCGGCCAGGTCCAGGGCCTGAAGCTGGTTGCCGTCGTGCACGAGTTCAATTTCATCGGCGGCTCGCTGGGCATGGCGGCCGGCGAGGCGATCGTCAAGGCCTGCGAGCGGGCTTTGGCGGAAAAGTGCCCGCTGGTCATCTTCCCTGCCTCGGGCGGCGCGCGCATGCAGGAAGGCATCCTGTCGCTGATGCAGCTTCCTCGCACCACGGTTGCCGTCGACATGCTGAAGGAAGCGGGTCTGCCTTATATCGTCGTGCTGACCAACCCGACCACGGGGGGTGTCACCGCCTCCTATGCCATGCTGGGCGATGTCCATATCGCTGAACCTGGCGCAGAGATCGGCTTTGCCGGAAAACGCGTCATCGAGCAGACACTTCGTGAAAAGCTTCCCGAGGGTTTCCAGACGTCGGAATACCTGCTCGAACACGGCATGGTCGATATGGTGGTGAAACGCCACGATATCCCGGCAACGCTTGCCAAGCTTCTGAAGATGCTGACAAAACAGCCGGTCCAGGATGCGCTTCCGGTGCCCGTTGCGGTCAGCGCCTGATCGCCGGGGAATTGATCGGGACTATCGAAGGGCCGGAGCGGCGGTATGACTATCATGAACGAGGCCGCGGTGAGCGAAGCCGAAAAGGAAATCGAGCACTTGATGACCCTTCATCCGAAGGGTTTCGACATGTCGCTGGACCGGATCACCCGACTCTTGGAGGTTCTCGGTAATCCGCATCTCAAGCTGCCGCCGGTCATCCATATCGCCGGCACGAACGGCAAGGGGTCCGCGACGGCCTTCTGCCGGGCGCTGCTCGAAGCCGGTGGCTATTCGGTGCACGTCGATACGTCGCCGCATCTGGTCAACTGGCACGAGCGTTATCGGATCGGCGTGAAGGGCGGCCGGGGTCAGCTCGTGTCGGATGCTGATCTCGCCGATGCGCTGCGCCGTGTCGGAAAGGCGAATGCCGGCCAGCAGATCACCGTCTTCGAGATTCTGACGGCGGTGAGCTTTCTCCTCTTCTCCGAAAAGCCGGCTGATGCCGTTATCCTCGAAGTCGGCATGGGCGGGCGTTTCGACTCCACCAATGTCGTCCCGAACCCTGCCGTCTCGGTCATCATGCCGATTGCACTCGACCACCAGGCTTATCTTGGGGACAGAGTTGAATTGATCGCGGCGGAAAAGGCCGGCATCATGAAGCGTGGCCGGCCGGTCGTCGTCGGCTACCAGGAATTCGAGGCGGCGCGCGACGTTCTTGTGTCGACCGCTGAACGGCTCGGCTGTCCGGCTTCCGTCTACGGTCAGGATTTTACCGCCCACGAGGAGTTCGGCCGGCTGGTCTATCAGGACGAGTTCGGACTTGCCGACCTGCCTCTCCCGAAACTGCCCGGCCGGCATCAATATGCCAATGCGGCGGCGGCGATCCGTGCGGTCAAGGCGGCGGGCTTCACCGTTACCGATGCAATCATGGAAAAGGCCATGACCACCGTCGAATGGCCGGCTCGTCTGCAGAAGCTGACCGAAGGCGACCTGCTGCGGCATGCGCCTGAAGGATCGGAAATCTGGATCGACGGCGGCCACAATCCCTCTGGCGGCGAGGTGATCGCCGAGGCCATGGTGGCCTTCGAAGAGCGCCAGCCACGGCCGCTCTATATCATCGCCGGCATGATCAACACCAAGGACCCGGTGGGTTACTTCCGCGCCTTTACCGACATCGCCGAACATGTCTTCACGGCACGGATTCGCGGCAGCGATGCGGCTTTGGATCCGGTTGTTCTGGCGCATTCGGCCTATGATGCGGGCCTGGTCGCCGAGCCGGCCGGCTCGATCGTGGAAGCGCTGCAGGAGATCACCCGCCGCCAGGTGCCGGGCAGTCCGCCGCCGCGCATTCTGATCGGAGGTTCGCTTTATTTCGCCGGCAATGCATTGGCTGATAACGGCACGCCGCCGACCTGATCCCTCAGGGATAGGCAATAAAAAAAACCGGCTGCAGGGAGACAGCCGGTTTTTCATGAGGTCACTGCACTTTACAGCTTAAGCGGCGCTGGAAATCCAGGCCGAAAGGGCGGTTTTCGGAGCGGCGCCAACCTTGATGTCGGCGACTTCGCCACCCTTGAACATGGCGAGCGTCGGGATCGACCGCACGCCAAACTGGGCAGCCAGCTCAGGATTTTCATCGATATTCAGCTTGGCAACCTTGACCTTGCCGGCAAGCTCGGTGGCGATTTCCTCAAGGCTCGGGGCGATCATCTTGCACGGACCGCACCATTCGGCCCAGAAATCCACGATGACCGGCTCGGCAGAGTCAAGGACTTCGGCCTGGAAATTGCTGTTATCGACTTTCACGGTAGCCATAGGGCTCTCCTTCACGATTCTCTGTTGAACCAAATGTGAGACGCGCGCTCAAAATTTTCAATGGCCGTCATCTCACTTTGTTTTGAGTTCCGCAAGCGAGCGCGACAGAAGGTCCGGCGGCAGCGAGATCATCATAGCCGATTCGGTATAGACCAGCATGCATTCAAAGGTCTTGTCGGGATAAAGCGGTTTCAGGATCTCGCGGTAGATGGCAAGCTGGGCGCGGTGCGCAAGCGGCACCTCGTCCAGCCCTTTCGGCGGCACACGGTTGGTCTTGTAGTCGAGGATGATGACTTCGGTTTCAGTTACCACCAGCCGGTCGATCCGGCCGGAAATCGCGTAATCCTTCCCCTCGAGCGTCAGCGTTCCCATGATCGAGACTTCCGACTGACTTCGTTCGGAAAAGATCGGTCCGAGTTCTTCATGCGCAAGCACGGGCATGACGGAGGCGACGAGACTCTCCCGCTCCGTCGCCGGCCAGAAGCGGGCGGCTCGCTCCGCATAGCGCCGTGCGGCCGACTCCCGCTCATGCCGAGGGAAATCCGTCAGCATCTGCAGCATGCGATGGACGAGTTTTCCTTTCTGCAGTGCAAGCCCGGCCTTTTCCCTCTCGCTGAACAGCGGCGACGTGACGATAAGGTCGTCCGCCTCGTCATCGATCATTGTACCGGCCCCGGACGGGCTCAAGGGCCTCGGCAGCATTTTTTGAGCCGGCACGGGGCGGAAGAGGATTGGCGGCAAAGGTTGCTTCTTGCCTGAAGTGGTTTCCTTTTCCTCCGCCTTGGCGACGCGGCTGGAGGATGCGGGGAGCCGCCACTTGAAGCCGCTCCATTCCCCATCCGGGCCGGTAAATTGCGCGGGGCTGCAATGCTGCTCGTCAGCCGAAAGTGCCGTGGAGATCATCGACTGCCAGGTGCCCGGATTTTCCCGGCTGCCCCTGTAGCCGCAGACGATCAGCCGGTCGGCAGCCCGCGTCATACCCACATAAAGCAGCCGGCGATATTCCTCCTCCGTCGCTGTCCTGATCCGCTCGTCATCGGCTGTCGTAAGGGAGTTGCTGATTGTTTTCCCCGGCACCCAGGCCGGCACCTCCCCATTGCCGGTCCGTAGCAGGCGAAATTTCGGCACGTGCGAGGAGATAAAGGCTTTCGAGCCGCTGTCCACCAGGAAGACGACAGGTGCTTCCAGCCCCTTGGAAGCATGCACGGTCATGATTCGTACTTCGTTGCGGCCGCCGTCCTGCTCGCGTTTTACCTCCGGAGATTCGAGTTCCAGCGTCGAGATGAAGGCTTGCAGGCCGGGCAGGCCACTGGTCTCGTGGTCAAGCGCGAAGGTCAGGAACTCGTCGAGGATATCGCCAGCCTCGGTGCCGAGCCGGCCAAGGAATTTCCGACGTCCGCCATATTGGCCGAGAATCCGGGCAAAGAGATCGTGCGGGCTGAGTTGCTGCGAAAGAGCAAGCAGATGACGCAGCCCGTCTGACGCTTCGCGAAAACGCAACGGTTGTTCATCGGCGAGCCGGTTGATCTGGTCCCACGCGCCAGTCCCGTCCGACCGAAGCGCTGCGACTTCAAAGACGTCTTCTTCCGAGAGATTGAAGAGCGGGCTTTTCAGGAGCGCCGCGAGCGAAAGGTCGTCCTGCGGCAGAAGCAGGAAGCGTCCGAGCGCCAGAAGATCCTGCACGGCGATATGGCTGGTCAGCCGCAACCGGTCGGCACCGGCGACCGGAATGTTGTCACGGCGCTTCAGCGCCCGGGTCAGCGCATTGACGAAAGCATCGCGTTTGCGGACCAGAACGAGGATGTCGCCGGGCTCGATCGGCCGTTCGACGCCCTTTTCGATGATCGTCTCCCTGCCGATCATCTCACCGATCCGATTGGCGATCCGGCTTGCGAGAATCGCGGATGGCGCCTTGTCCGGTGTCGAATCAAAGGGAGCCGTCCAGTCTTCCTCCTGTTCGGAAACTTCCGGCACCACTACGTCCCAAAGATCCACCGCGCCGGGATGGCCGATGCGATTGGACCGGTGCTGCACTGGCTCGCCAAGCGCGCTGAGACCCTTGGCGTTTTCTTCCAGCGAGAACACCTGATCGACGGCGGCAAGCACATCGGCCGTGGAGCGAAAGGAGAGCGGCAGTCGAACCGAATGGAACGGTTGTCCGCTCGCCGTCACCCGTTTTTCCGTTTCGCCGCGTTCTTCCGCAAATCGCTCCGGCCGCGCACCCTGGAACGAGTAGATCGACTGTTTTTCGTCGCCGACGGCAAAAATGGTGCGGCGTGTTTCCCGGGCGCTTGCGCCCGAATAGAAGTCTTCCGCGAGCGACTTGATCACCGTCCACTGGATAGGACTTGTGTCCTGTGCCTCGTCGACGAGGATGTGGTCGATGCCCTGATCGAGCTTGTAATGCACCCAGGCGCCGACGCCGTCACGGGTGAGCAGGTCGGCAGTGCGAGCGATCAGGTCCTCGAAGTCGAGCAGGCTGCGTTGCTTTTTCAGATCCTCGTAATCGCCGTTCAGCCGCTCGGCCAGCGTCAGCGCCCCCTTGGTGGCGGAAAGCATGCGCGCGATTCGCAGCCGGTCGCGGCAGGCCACGACATGGGTGCGGGCGCAGTCGATCGCGTTTGCAAGTTCCGGCGCGGTCGTCACCATCGCCTTTGCAACAAGCGAACTGTCCGCTTTCGGCTTGCCCTCGCGCGTCAGAAAGATCTGGTCGAGATATTGGACGCGTTTGAAGACGTCCGGCTCCCTGGTGGCCATCCGAAGGCCATAGGCGACCTCGGTCACTTTCTGACCGCCCTTCTGATCCGCGAGCGCCAGATAGAGGTCGAGTGTCAGGCCGGAAAGGCCGGGCAGCGGCCAGTAGCCGGCTGCGATGCTCTCCTCCGTATCGGCCGGATCGAGCCCGAAGGCGCGCTTCAGTTCGAGGCCGATGCCGCCCTGCCGTTCGGCTTGCGCTATGAAGCGGCGGATCGCCGTGCGGTTGGCGATGATGTCGGACAGCAGGGTTTCGAGGCCGAACTCATCGCCGAGATCGAGTACATGGGCGAAGGCCTCCGCCAGTTCCGGATCGTCTTCCGCGGATGTGGCGGTCAGAAGCGAACGCCGGGCTTCGGCGAGCAGGGCGGAGGCAGCACGATCGTCGAGAACGGAAAAATGCCCGGCGACATTGGCTTCCAGCGGAAACTGATGCAGCAGCGCCTCGCAGAAGGCGTGGATTGTCTGAATCTTCAGGCCGCCCGGCGTCTCCAGCGCCTTGGCGAACAGCCGTCGCGCCTCGGCAAGCTTGAGCGAATCCGGCTCAATGCCCTCAATACCGGCGATCCTTTTTCCGAGCTCGTCGTCGGAGAGCACCGTCCATTCGGAAAGCCGCTGGAAGACACGGTTCGACATTTCTGACGCCGCGGCCTTGGTATAGGTGAGGCAGAGGATTGAGGAAGGGCGGCAGCCGGAGAGCAGCAGCCGGATGACACGCTGGGTCAGCACATGCGTCTTGCCGGAGCCGGCATTGGCGGAGACCCAGGCGGAGCTCACCGGATCGGATGCGAGCGATTGCTGCACCGTCGTCCAGTCGATCCATTTGATCGGATCGTCGTCTTCGGGGAGAAGGTCACTCATCCGTTTCTGCCTCCCCGTCATCGTCCGCCGTCGACCATTCCGCCACGCGCGCAAGATGATCATATTCCCCGCCGAAATCGCCCTGCATGAAGGGGATCAGGCGCGATGCGAAGCCGGCTTCGCCGTTCCGCAGCGTGATGACGAAACGGGTGAGCTGTTCGAGCGATTCCTGGGCAAGATCGAGCGCCGATTTTGGCTGGCGCCTGGCGTTCGCGGAGGAGTCCTCATTGTTGACCTTGTCCTCGCGGAACCGATCGCCGGGCCGAAGCCGGACGTAGAGCAGCCGGTCGGGCGTGAGCGGCCCGACATCCTTGAACGCACCGGCCTTCAGGGCCGCCGCTTCCAGCGCAAGTTGCGGATCGAGAAGCGCTCGGGCCTGTGAGACGGAGGGGCTGAGGCCGGTCTTGTAATCGACGAGATCGGCGAGGCCCGAGCCCTTGATGTCGATCCGGTCGGCTATGCCGGTGATGCGGATGCCGGCGGGCTCCA
The DNA here is from genome assembly GCF_040066075.1 of Neorhizobium phenanthreniclasticum. Classification (NCBI taxonomy): domain Bacteria; kingdom Pseudomonadati; phylum Pseudomonadota; class Alphaproteobacteria; order Hyphomicrobiales; family Rhizobiaceae; genus Neorhizobium; species Neorhizobium phenanthreniclasticum. The sequence goes on along the minus strand of NZ_JBEAAL010000024.1, from coordinate 37,742 downwards.
GCTCCCAGCCGGCGCCGGCCTCGGTCAGCGTCCTGCGGATATCCGGCGCGCGTTCTGCTTCCCAATCGAGGAAGGCTCGCGAGACTTCGAGGAAGCGCGGCCGCCAGACGCGGTCGATATGCGGCGGCAACTGTTCGGCATCGAAAAGTTCGTGGGCGATCCGCAGCATCGCCTCCCTTGCAGCCGGCGAACCGGGCCTGTGGCCTTCGCGCGTGTAGCGGTCGATGATCGCGTGATAGAGCGTGCCACGTTCCGAAGCGCCGGGGTCCCGGTTGAACGGGCCCAGCGGGTCGAGTTTCAGGATACGTCTGGCATAGACGGAATAGGGATCGCGGCGCAACCGCCCAACTTCGCTGAAGGAGTAGCGTTTCGGCTGCAGTTCGGCTGGCGGCCTCGGGGCGGGGCGCTTGGCGCCGGGCTGGTTCTCGCCCGCGTCGATCGCGGAGGCCCAGTGGCGGTAATCGTCGCCGCGCGCCTTCAATTCGTCGGCGAACGGCTTGCCGCCGAGCGCCAGCAGCCTTTGCAGCCAGCGCGAGGCGACGGTCGGTGTCGCGCCCTGCCGCGATGAGCGCGACAGGATGAGGTTCCGGGTTCCGCAGGCCATCTGGAAATCATGGGCGAGCTGGCCGATCCGCCGCTCGGGCGGTTCGAGGCCGATGTCGATTTTCATCGTGCGCGAGAGGAAGGGATTGTTGACTGTCTGGCCAGGCCAGGAGCCTTCGTTCAGTCCCCCGAGGATCATCGTGTCGACGCTCTGCAGCCGTGCTTCCAGCGTGCCGAAGATGAAGACGCGCGGATGACTGAGAGAACGGGGTTTCACCGCCTCGCCCGTCGTCAGTGCCATGACGATGTCGATCCACTGCGGACCGTCGGCCTCCATCTGCCCGTCAGTCTCGATGACTTCCGAAAGTAGCCCGGCCAGTCTTTCGCCGGCTTCACCGGACCAGAGGCCGGCCAGATTTTCGCGTTCGTCGATTGCGATCGCCTCAAGCGCACGGCCGGTTCTCGTTGCCCATTCGGCCAGTGCAAGCTTGGTGGTTAGGCCGCGGCCATCGGGCGGGCGGCGCACGAAGGCCGAGGCGAGCGGTTCGACGGCCTTTGCCAGCCGCCGGGCGAGATCGCGCGCCTTGTCCGCCGCGCCTTCCGGTAGCGACAGCCGCCAATGCGGCGGGTGCCTGTCGTTCCGTTGTTCCGCAAGCTGCTCTTCCAGGAGAGGTTCCAGTGCCGAGATATCCATGTCGCCGGTGCCGCCGCGTAGCGCCAGCATTTCCAGGGCCTCGATCGCCGAGCGCAATTCCTCGGCCGGAAAGCCGAGCCGGACGAGCGGATGCTTGATGAGCCCGACGATCGCAACTGGGTCGCCCGGCCTCAGCGCCGCTTCGAGGAGAAGCTGGATTAATGTGCCCTGCTGTGTGCCGGAAAGCGGAGAGCCCGCAGAATCATCGGCTATGATGCCGAACCGGGAAAGCTCGGCGGTGACGCGGCGGGCCAGCGCCCGGTCGGGCGTGATCAACGCTGCCTGGCTTTCACCGCCCTCCCGGCCCGGCTGTTCCAGCGCGAGGCGCAAAGCGATCGCGATCGCGACCGCTTCCTCGCGTTCGTTGGCCGCCTCGATCAGCGAAACGTCCGCAAAGGCTTCCCGCAAGAGAATCTGGTCGGTGGATTCCCGCCAGATGTTCCAGTGATCGGTGGCCTTGGCGGGCGCGAGTGCCTGGGAAATGGTCGTGGTCCGGAAATCGAGATCGTCCGGAATGTTGCCGAGGATGCCCACGTCCTCCCGTACCATGCCGAGCTTCTTCAGGAGCCGTGACAGGCCGAACTGTGGATGGCTTCGGCTTGCTGGTTCAATCTTTCCATCAGGAGCTTCCTCGCCGATCATCGCCCATTGGTTCGCCGGCATGGAAAGATCGAGCCCGGGCAGCACGACGGTACCGTTCGGCAGGCGGGAAATGGCGGCGATCAGGTCGGCCGCGGCCGGTACCGAACCGGTCGAGCCGGCAACGATCACCGGCCCCATGTGGTCCTTTTCCAGGATGCGGCGGGCCTCGCCGCGCAGGATTGCCGCCTGGTGTCTTGCCGGCGAGGAACGTTTGAGCTCTTCCAGCCGCGATGGCCAGAAGGCGCTCGCGATCGAAAGAAACTCGGCGGTGAGCTGCCACCAGAGCGCATGTTGGCCGGTGTCGAGCGTCTTGAGATCGGCCCAGTCGCGCTCCTCTGTCTCGATGGAATCGATGAGTTCGGCAAGCGCCCGGGCGAGCCAGATGGCATCCGCCGGGCTGGCAGGCGCGATGAGCGGCGATTGCGAATGCACGTCGAGAACGATCTTCGGCAACTGGTTGCGCCAGGCAAGGATCAGCCGGCCGAGTTCCAGGAGCCGTGCGGTGCCGCCGATCGGTAGGGCAAGGTCCATTTCTTCCGGAGCCACGAGATCGAAATAGCCGCTGTCGTCATCCGTTTCGCCGAGTGGCCGGATGACCGGCAGGATGGCCGAGTGGCCACCGAGCAGATCGACGAATTCCGAGCGTAGCACGCGGGCCGAACGGCGCGTCGGCACGAAGATCGTCACGTCGGCGAGTGAGAGCGGGTCGGAGGGATTATATCGAAAGCCGTCCGTCAGCCGACCGTCGCAAAGCGAGGCGGCGACGGTCTTCAGAAACGGCGCCGCGGGGGGGATCGTGAAGATGCGTGGCTGATGCCGCCCCGTCATGGTTACACCGACGCCCGGAATCGCCGGATCGTATCCTCCGCTTCGCCGATCGCCTCCGGCGTCCCGACCGTCAGCCAATGACCTTCGAGCATCATGCCGTAGAGCCTGCCGTGCGCGATCGCCTTGTCGAAATAGATGTTGATGTTGAACGCCTCGGTGGGCGCATCGTCAAGAAAGGACGGCTTCATGGCGAAAGCACCGGCATAGACGACCGGATTGGAAGGATCGTCGCGATAGCGCGTCAGCCTGCCGTCAGGGGCCATGCTGAAATCCCTGACGCCGTTGTGCCCGGTCGTGTCCTCGATGCGGACGCAGAGCATAGCCATATCCATACGGTCAGGATCGAAGAATCCGGCCAGGCGTTCGAGATTGGTCGGCATGCCCGGCTTCTCGCCGATCCAGAAGAGATCGGCATTCATGACGAAGATGGGTTCCCGATCAAGCAGCTTCAGACCTTTGACGATGCCTCCGCCATTGTTCATGAGCCCGCCGCGCTCGTCGGAGATGAGAATTTCGAGACCGTCATAGGATTTCAGATGGTCTTCCATCTGGTCGGCGAAATGATGAACGTTGACGACCGCGCGTTCGACGCCGGCGTCTCTGAGGGCGTCCAGCGCGTAATCGATCATCGGCTTGCCGTCGATCCTTACCAGCGGTTTCGGCATCGTATCGGTGACCGGGCGCATGCGGGTGCCGAGACCTGCGGCCAGAACCATCGCCTGCTTGATGGGGGCTTGTCTGATGGTCATCTCAAACCGTGTTTATGATTCGATGAGCTCTATTCCAGCCCGCCGGCACCAATCGCGCAAAGGAGCGAGCACTTCATGCTGCAACGCTGCCGAGAGATAACGAAGCGTCCGCGGCATATGCTTCAGATAGCCCGGCTTGCCATCCCGCTGCAAGAGCCGCACCCAAAGGCCGGCGAGTTTGCAGTTGCGTTGCGCCGCCATGATCGCCCAGGCTTTCAGGAAGGTCGGCTCGTCGAACGAGCCCTGCGACCGGCGCAGCGTCATATAGTCGAGCATCAACCGGTCGGCGAGCGGCTTTGGAACGTCCGAGCGCGCGTCCTGCACGATCGAGGCGAGGTCGTAGGCCGTCGGGCCGATCATCGCATCCTGGAAGTCGATGATGCCGACCCGCCGCACGCCGGATTCCTGGGGGCGCCAGATGATGTTCGGCGAGTGGAAATCGCGCAGCAGCAGGTTCTTCTCCGCACTGGCGAGTTCACGGATCAATTCGTCCCAGATGGCGAGATAGTCCTCGCGTTCCGTATCGGTCGCCGGCGTGCCGCGCTTCCAGGGGAGATGCCAGTCGAGGAGGAGCCTCGCCTCCATCTTCATGGCGGTCGGATCGAAATCCGGGATGTGGTGGACGTGGGTCTTGTCGATCCGCAGGTCCTGCGGCATCCGGTGGCCGTGCAGGAAGGCGAGACAGGTAACGCTTTCCCGGTATCGTTCGGGTATCGGCCGGCCTTCGGCGTCGAGAACGCCTTCGTCGCCGAGGTTTTCAAGCAGCAGGATGCCCTGGTCGCAATCCGCATACAGCACTTCCGGTGCCGCGAGCCCGATCTTGCGAAGATAGCCGGCGATCGCCACGAAGGGATAGACGTCGGTGGCAAGGTGGGCCACCTTGGGATAGGGCTTGCCGTCGAGCACGGGCGGACCTTCCGGCGGCTTCGGCCAGTCCATCAGGACAAGCTTTTCGCCAGTTGCCGTTCCGATTGTCTCGTAAGCGCGCATGACCGAGGCGTCGCCAGTCAAGAATCGGCGGCGGGCGCGGGCATAACCGTGCTTATCGAGGAATTCCCGGATGGCCAGCACCCGGCGGATGCGATTCACCTGGGGTTCCGGACCGGTGATCGTCGCCCTCCGGCCGTCGCCTTGATGTTCCAGCCTCAGCATGACGCGGGTTTCCGGCAGCAGGTCATCGGCCATTTCCGGCCATTCCACCAGACAGATGCCGTCCGAGAGCGCTTCATCGAAACCAAGTTCATCGAGTTCAGAGGCGTCGCCGAGGCGATAGAGATCGAAATGCGAAACCGGAATCCGAAGCTCGTAACTCTGCACCAGCGTGAAGGTTGGGCTCGGCACTTCGAGCGTATCGTCATCGGCGAGCGCCCGTAGAAAGGCCCGGGCGAGCGTCGATTTGCCAGCGCCGAGATCACCGGAAAGGGCCAGGCAATCGCCCCTCTTCAAGGCAAGCGCCAGATCCTCGCCGAAACGGATCGTTTCGGCTTCGTCTGCAAGTGTCAAAGTGAGCGTGGCACCATCATTCATTCGGCAGCGACGGAATGCGTCTTCAAGGCACCGCTTGGGATGCGGCAGGTGACAGTTGTGCCCTGGCCCGGCTTGCTGTCGATCGTCACGTCACCGTTATGCAGCTGGACAAAGCTTTCGACGATCGAGAGACCGAGGCCCGCGCCGCTGCGCTTGCCGCCTTTGGAATTGGAGGAAAAGCGGTCGAATACGCTTTTCAGCATGTCTTTCTGGATGCCCGGGCCCCGGTCGGTCACCGAAAAGAAGATGTCGTTCTGCATCCGCCAGCAGTTGAGCTTGATGGTGGACCCTTCCGGCGCGAAATTTGTGGCGTTGGTGAGCAGCTTGATGAGGATCTGCTTCAGCCGCTGCTGGTCGGCGATGATCGTGCCCAATCCAGCCGGTGCGGTAATCGCGAGCGTCACGCCGTTCTCATGCAGCCGGTCGGCGATCTGCATGGCGACGTCATCGAGCAGGTCGTCGATTGCCATTTCCGAATAGTGCAGCTGCATGATGCCGGCATCGACGGTTGTAAGATCGAGGATGTCGTTGACGATCGTCAGGAGCACGGAGGAGGAGGTGGAAATATGGTCGATATATTCGGCTTGCCGCTCGTTGAGAGAGCCGACACCCGGCGTTTTCAGAAGATCGGTGAAGCCGATGATATTGGTGAGCGGCGAGCGAAGCTCGTAGGAAACGTGTTGAACGAAATCGTTCTTGATCTCGTCGGCCTTCTGCAGCGCCTCGTTCTTCTCCTTGAGCGCCCGTTCCGCCCTCGCGCTGGCCGTCATGTCGACGAAGGTGAACATGGTCTGCGCATTGGGCAGCGGGGTCACCGCATAATCGAGGATGAGACCGGAATAAAGCTCGAACGTGCCCTGCAATGATGGCCGTTCGTCATCGAAATTGGTGAGCATCTGGCCGAAGCGCCGCCAGCCATCCGGCTTGTCGTAGGATGGTCCGCAGGCCGCCCCGATCGCCTTGATGTGGGTGCCGGGCTTTGCTTCGTCTGCCGTAATGCCCCAAAGCGCCCGGAAAGCCGGGTTGGATAGTCGCATACGCCCGTCCGGTCCAAAGACTGCGACCCCCTCGGAAAGGTGGTCGATCGTTTCGCCTTGCACCTTCACCAGCGTGTTGTAGCGGGTTTCGAGGGCTACCTGTTCAGTGAGATTCTCGAAAACCCAGGTGGCGCCTCCTTGCGGATGCGCGGTTGCGATAACGCGGAGCGTCTGGCCGTTCGGCAAATGCCAGAGATCGGTCTGGGTATCGGGCGAGCGATAGACGGAAAGCGCCGTCTCTTTCCAGCTCCGCCAGTTGAGCTGTTCCGGCAGCTTGCCTTCGCTGCGCAGCCTGTCGAGCAGTTCGCTATTGTCCGGCCGCGAATCCAGGAAGGGAAGGGAGAACCCCCACAGCTGCACAAAGGCCTGATTGTAGAATTGCAGCCGCCGTTCGCCGTCGAAGATGGCAACGGGGGTCGCCAGGTGATCGAGGGTCTCGGCATGGCTTTTCAAAGTCCGCTTCAGCTCCTCGCGCACCGCTTCTGCTTCGGACACGTCGATCGCCATGCCGGCCGAGCCGCCGGGCGCCACGACATCAATGACATCGAATATCGTGCGATTGCCATGCACGACCGTGGAAATCCGGTCGTGGAACGGCGAGGCGGAGGTTGTCGTGGCCCTGATCTTTTCGCGGGCGATCGTGCCGAGGAATTCGCGTCCTTCATCAACGGCCTGGGCGGGTGCCGTCGTTTCGACCGCATCGCCATAGGCCTGGTTCACCCACGTGAGCCTGCCTTGCGCGTCCCGGTGCCAGACCGGCTGTTCGATTGCATCGAGCAGCGAATGGAAGAGGGCGATCGAACTTGCCAGCCGCTCGCGCTCGATCTTCAGTTCCGCTAGTTCCGCCCTCAGATTGTTGAGCGCGATGAAGCGGACGAAGGCCTTGCCGCCCGAGACGCGGCCCTGCACTTCGAGGATTTCATCACGGTTCGTCTCGACCACTATGTCGAAGGAGCGGGCCTCGTTGCGCAGGAGCTCGATCGATCTTTCCAGTTCGCCGGCGGATAGGCCGCGCAGCCACCGCCCGAAGGCCAGGAAATCAACGTCTTGCTGCGGAGCTCCGGTCTCCGGCGGGAGCTGGCCCAGGAGTTCCGGTCGCGACGCCCCGCCTTCCCAGATGACGATGCGCCGATTTTTGTCGGCAATGAGGGCTTCGTATTTCGAAATGCGCTGCTGCGCATCGGACAAAGCGCTGCGCATTTCCTGGGTCTCTACTTCCATGTTGCCGCGCTGGCGCACCAGCCAGACGGCGGAGAGCAGGGCGGCGCCGAGCGCACCCACGACCACCGAGGAAACGATGACTTCGGTGGAGGAAAAGAGCCGGACGGCTTCATTGCCCGATTGCTGCGCAAGCGCCGCGGTCGCAAGCCCGGAAAGGGCGGTGCCCGAAAGGAAGGCGCTGCCGAAGCGGGCGAGACGACGAAGCCCACCGGCCGTCGCGCCGCCATCCCGGGAGCCGGAAGCGGATAGCGAAGCCGGAGCGTCCACTCCGTCGCAAGAAGGATCGGCCTGCTTGAACAGGCTCATTATTTTTACCGACATACCCGGTCTGTCTCCGTCCAATTGCCGCTCATCGACAAGACATACCACTTCGTGCCTTGCCCGGAGCCGGACCGATTTTAGGTCTCGGCAAGCTCCTGGGCCTGCGCGAATCAAGTCCTAAAACAATACTTGCTTAGGGAATCGGCGGGAAGGGATGCGCCCAAAAAAGAAACCGCAGCCTTTGTCAAGGCTGCGGCCACTATATCTTGTGGATTGACCGGCTAGTGATTAGTACCGGTAGTGTTCTGCCTTGAACGGACCCTGCTGCGAGACACCGATATAGGCAGCCTGCTCTTCAGAAAGCTCCGTCAGCTTCACGCCGAGCTTGGCGAGATGCAGGCGGGCGACCTTCTCATCGAGGTGCTTCGGCAGGATATAGACCTCGTTCTTGTACTGACCCTGCTTGGTGAAGAGCTCGATCTGCGCCAGCGTCTGGTTGGTGAAGGAAGCGGACATGACGAAGGACGGGTGGCCGGTTGCGTTGCCGAGGTTGAGGAGGCGGCCTTCGGAGAGCAGGATGATGCGGTTGCCCTTCGGGAACTCGACCATGTCGACCTGCGGCTTGACATTGGTCCACTTCAGGTTCCGGAGCGCCGCAACCTGGATCTCGTTGTCGAAGTGGCCGATATTGCCGACGATCGCCATATCCTTCATCGCGCGCATGTGTTCGATGCGGATGACGTCCTTGTTGCCGGTGGTGGTGATGAAGATGTCGGCGGTCGAAATGACGTCTTCGAGCACGACGACTTCAAAGCCATCCATGGCGGCCTGCAGCGCGCAGATCGGATCGACTTCCGTGATCTTGACGCGGGCGCCGGCTCCGGCGAGCGAAGCGGCCGAACCCTTGCCGACATCGCCGTAACCGCAGACGACGGCGACCTTGCCGGCCATCATCACATCGGTGCCGCGGCGGATGCCGTCGACCAGCGATTCCTTGCAGCCGTACTTGTTGTCGAACTTCGACTTGGTGACCGAATCGTTGACGTTGATCGCGGGGAAAGGCAGGAGGCCCTTCTTGGAAAGCTCGTAGAGACGGTGAACGCCGGTGGTTGTTTCCTCAGTAACGCCTTTGATGGCATCGCGCTGCTTGGTGAACCAGCCGGGCGAAGCCTGAAGACGCTTCTTGATCTGCGCGAAGAGGATTTCCTCTTCCTCCGAACCCGGATTGGAAAGCACATTCTCGCCGGCTTCGGCACGGGCGCCGAGCAGGATATACATGGTGGCGTCGCCGCCGTCATCGAGGATCATGTTGGAAAGGCCACCGTCGGCCCACTGGAAGATCTTGTCGGTGTATTCCCAGTATTCGGTGAGCGACTCGCCCTTGACCGCAAAGACCGGGACGCCGGCAGCGGCGATCGCGGCAGCGGCGTGATCCTGGGTCGAGAAGATATTGCAGGAGGCCCAGCGGACTTCGGCGCCAAGTTCTTTCAGCGTTTCGATCAGCACGGCCGTCTGGATGGTCATGTGGAGCGAACCCGAGATGCGGGCGCCCTTCAGCGGCTTCGTTTCGCCGAATTCGGCGCGGCAGGACATCAGGCCTGGCATTTCGGTTTCCGCAATGTCGAGTTCCTTGCGGCCGTAGGCGGCAAGATTGATATCCGCGACGACGTAATCCTTCTCAGTGCTCATAAAGCTCTCCAGTGTTCGGTAGCGCCTGTGCCGGCGGCGGACCGACGGACATGGCAGGACCCGCCTGTGGCCAAGCGGAAGCTGGCCAGCGGTTTAGCAGGCTTCCTGCAAGCTGGCAACGGGGACATAAAGAAGTCTTTATATGTTTATGTCTCGGCGACCTCGAAGGATCGCCGGCTCAGGCTTCTTCGCCGAATTTATTGGCGATCAATTGTTCCAGCGCCTCCAGCGCTTGCGCCGCCTGTTTCCCGCTCGCGGAAACCTCGATCGTGCATCCCGGGCTGGCGGCGAGCATCATCAGACCCATGATGGAAGTGCCGCCGACCGTCGTGCCGTCCCTGGAGACGGTGATTATGGCGTCGAAGCCCTCGACCATCTGGACGAATTTGGCCGATGCGCGTGCGTGAAGACCGCGCTTGTTGACGATCAGGAATTCGCGGGAGAGTGTGGATGGCATCCGGTGTTGGTTCTCATTTGCCGCTCAGGACGCGGCTTGCGACATTGATGTATTTGCGCCCGGCTTCAGAGGCTTCCGCGAGCGCCTTGTCCATATTGTTGTCGCTGCGCACGCCGGCAAGCTTGATCAGCATTGGCAGGTTCATGCCGGCGATGACCTCGGTCTTGCCGCTGTCCATGACCGAAATGGAGAGATTGGAGGGTGTACCGCCGAACATGTCGGTCAGAATGATGACGCCGTGCCCGTCGTCGGCTCGGGCAACCGCATCGACAATGTCTTGCCGGCGTTGATCCATGTCGTCTTCGGGGCCGATCGATACGGTTTCGATGAATTTCTGAGGTCCAACAACGTGTTCGACCGCATGACGAAACTCTTCAGCCAGCTTGCCATGGGTGACAAGCACAAGTCCGATCATGAAAACTGCCCCCTGCTATCGAAACTCGCGGCCATTATCGCATTGCAACAAAGCCGTCTAGCGGTGGGAAGCCATCTTCTCCATGTAGAATTGAAGTTCAAGTCAAAAACAGGCTTCCGGATGATCAAAATGGCATTTCGCCGTGAAGTCCGGGCGAGAATGCTGCAAGAATCGCCAGAGGATCAGGCGCTCCCTGCCATATTCGCACCAGCGGAAGTTCGCCCAGGCCGGCGATGGCAAAACGCTCGTTTTCGGGTGGAAGCCGGTCGCTTTCCGATAGCGCGACCACCTTGACGGCGACATCCAGCGCTGCTGCTGGAAGGCTTTCGACACGAGCGATACCGCTGCCGCGCAACTCGATCAAACCGGCGATCGTCTCCGGCCTTCTGGCGAGAAGGTAATCCCCATGGCGCGACACAAGCACCTGATCGTCGGCCACCAGGGCCGCAAAAGCGCCCTGTCTTTTGGCGGCAGCGATACAGGCAAAGGCAAGCATGGATTTGCCGCTGCCGGAAGCTCCGGTAAGCAGAATGCCCCTGGTGCCGATGACGATGGCAGTGGCGTGTATGTTGACCGGCCGGGGCCTCATTGGGTTTCGCCGGCCGGCAGCGACAGGATGAACCGGGCTCCCGTCAGGGCGCCGGTCTTGGGGTTTTGCAGATTTTCCGCCTTCAGCGTTCCGCCGTGAGCCTCGGCGATCTGCCGGCTGATCGACAGGCCGAGGCCGGAATTCTGGCCAAAACTCTCACCATCGGGTCGGTCGGTATAGAAGCGCTCGAAGATGCGGTCGATATCTTCCGCCTGGATGCCGGGGCCGTTGTCTTCCACAGTCACCGTCACATGGTCCCTGCCGCGCGAAAGGCGAATTGAAATGCGGCCGCTCTTCTCCGGAACAAAGGAACGGGCATTCTCGATGAGATTGGTAATGATCTGGCCAAGGCGAAGGTCATGGCCATTGACGACGAAGGCCGACTTGTTGCCTCCCCTGTTGTCGACAGCGAGATCAATCTCCACCGGTTTGCGGCCGGTGCGGATCTGGCGGGAGATATTGACAAGATTGCCGAGCAGGATCTCCATATCAACCGGTGAGGAAACGGAGCGGGCAAGCTCTGCATCGAGCCGGGAGGCATCGGAAATATCGCTGATCAGTCGGTCGAGGCGACGCACGTCGTGAAAGATGATCTCGGTTAGCCGCTGTTTTGATTCGTCCGATTTGGCGAGCGGCAGGGTTTCGACGGCGCTCCTGAGCGAGGTCAGCGGATTCTTGAGTTCATGGCTGACATCTGCCGCGAAACTCTCGATCGCATCGATCCGGTCGTAGAGGGCGTTGGTCATGTCGCGCAATGCAATGGAAAGATTGCCGATCTCGTCCTGGCGGTAGGCGAAGTCGGGGATTTCCTCACGCTGCTTGGCGCCGCGCCGCACGCGGATTGCCGCCGCCGAAAGGCGGCGCAGCGGGTTGGCGATCGTTGAGGAAAGCAATAGCGAAAGCAGGATGTTGACCAGCGTCGCCACGCCGAAGACACGCATGATCGCCAGCCGTTCCGCATGCACGATCTTGTCGATGTCGCCGGCCTGGGTCGACAAGAGCAGCACGCCGAGCACGGCGCGGAAGCGCTGAATCGGCACCGCGACAGAAACGATCAACTCGCCGCGCTCGGTAACGCGCACCAGGGCGCCGCGCACCCCGGTCAATGCGTTCATGACCTCCGGATAGATCGACCCGTCGCCACCCGGCGCTTCCTTGTAGACCGGCAGATTACCAGGCTGCAGAAGGCGATTGAAGAGCCCTGCGAACCAGTCGCTCCAGGTTTGCGATTCATCCTCCACCGGCGGTAGGTCGAAACGCAGGACCTGGCCGCGCGAATAAAGGTGGCGGGAATCGAGAAGCAGATTGGCATCGGCATCGAAGATGCGGGCGCGGGTTCGAGTGGGCGAGATCAGACGGCGCAGGACCGGGGCCACGCGTTCTGGATCGATCGGGAAATCGAGGTCCTCGTCGTTCGGCACCGGCGTGATGCTCTGCCCGGCCTGCAGTTCCAGGAGCTTCTGCGGATCGATGGTAATCGAATTGGTGTCGACCGAGGCGGATGCGGAAATAGCGCCCGCGATGATCTCGCCCTGAGTGAGAAGGCTTTCGACGCGAGCGTCGATCAATCCCTCGCGGAACTGGTTGAGGTAAAGGATCCCGGCGACGAGAACCACCGTCGCCGCAATGTTGAAGAACAGGATGCGGCGCGTGAGGCTCGAAAAGACCGCGTGACCGAAGACCCGGCGAATGAGCGTGAACGGTCGCGACCAGAACCGCCGCGGCGCACGACGTGTCTCGACCTTCTCTATTCCGGCCATCTCGCTGTCGAATGTCTGATCTGCCACTGCAGTCCTTCCACCGGATCAGTTTATCCCTGATCCGGCCGTGGCCTCAAGTTAAGCTTTAGCAAGCATTATGCCGCCTCGCGGAAGCGATAACCAACGCCGTAGAGCGTTTCGATCATGTCGAAATCGGTATCGACCATCTTGAACTTCTTGCGCAGCCGCTTGATGTGACTGTCGATGGTGCGGTCGTCCACATAGACCTGCTCGTCATAGGCGGCATCCATCAGGGCGTCGCGGCTTTTGACCACGCCCGGCCGCTGGGCCAGCGAGTGCAGGATCAGGAATTCGGTCACTGTCAGGGTAACCGGTTCGCCCTTCCAGGTGCAGGTATGGCGTTCCTGATCCATCAGAAGCTGACCGCGTTCCAGTGTACGTGCCGCCTGCTGGTCTGACGCGGTTCTTACGCCGCCGACCGCCTGGACGTCCCGATTGCCCGCCCGGCGCAGAATGGCTTTCACCCGCTCCACAAGCAGCCGCTGCGAGAAAGGCTTGGTGATGAAATCATCCGCGCCCATCTTGAGTCCGAACAGCTCATCGATCTCCTCATCCTTGGAGGTGAGGAAGATCACCGGCACGTCGGACTTCTGCCGCAGCCGGCGCAACAGCTCCATTCCGTCCATACGCGGCATCTTGATATCGAAAATTGCCAATTGCGGCGGACGGGCGATCAGCCCGTCAAGCGCGGAGGCGCCGTCCGTATAGGTTTCGACCTTATATCCTTCCGCTTCCAGTGCGATCGACACCGAAGTCAGGATATTGCGGTCGTCATCTACGAGCGCGATTGTTTGCATGCTCTCCGTCTCCGTGACCATTTATGCGCATCTCCTGGAATCAGCCCAGCCCAGGCGGCATCCGCCGACGCGCTTCTTGAGTATAAAGGTGGAACAAATTGTGGCAAAGTAAAAGAGGTGGCTTACAGTCGCGGTATTTCGCCTCGTCATTTGGAGTCGTGAAGAACGAGAATTAAAACGAGCCGTAAAACGATTTAAAGAGGAATAAAATTTTTTAAATCGATTAATTAATTGATATTGCTAAACAATTTAAAAGATCCCTCTTGCCCTTTTGGAAATCCCTCCCTAATTTCGCGCCACATTCAACAGCAACAGAAGGAAAGCGCGTATGGAGGAGTTCGGACTCTATAATCCCGCCAATGGGATAGCGACTCTTGGTTTTCATGATGTGTCGCGCGTCAACTACAACTTCTCCGAGACAGAGCTTTACGAAGAAGCCATCCGCCGCGAAGAAGCCGATCTCACTGCCGATGGGGCCTTGAGGGCGGTCACCGGCCAGCACACCGGCCGTTCCCCCAAGGACAAGTTCATCGTTCGCGACGGCAATACCGAGGACGTCATCTGGTGGGACAACAACAAGCCGATGTCCCCCGAGCGCTTCGAAGTCCTCTACAGGGATATGTTGGCCCATGCGGCGGGAAGGTCCCTGTTCGTTCAGGATCTCATCGGCGGCGCCGACCCGGACAACGCGCTTCCCACCCGCGTCGTGACCGAGCTGGCCTGGCACGCCCTGTTCATCCGCAACCTTCTCATCCGCCCGAGCCGCGCGTCTCTCGAGACCTTCGCCCAAAAGCTGACCATCATCAACATGCCGAGCTTCAGGGCTGATCCGGCCCGTCACGGTTGTCGCACGGAGACCGTCATCGCCTGCGATCTGACGAAAGGCATCGTCCTGATCGGCGGCACGTCCTATGCAGGCGAGAACAAGAAGTCCGTCTTCACGGTCTTGAATTACCTTCTGCCGGCCAAGCATGTCATGCCGATGCACTGCTCGGCAAATGTCGGTCCGGCAGGCGATTCCGCCGTTTTCTTCGGGCTTTCGGGGACCGGCAAGACGACCCTTTCGGCCGATCCGAGCCGTACCCTGATCGGCGACGACGAACATGGCTGGGGCGAAACCGGCATCTTCAATTTCGAAGGCGGCTGCTACGCCAAGGCCATCAAGCTGTCGGCCGAAGCAGAACCGGAAATCTATGCCGCGACCCGTCGTTTCGGTACCGTTCTGGAAAACGTCGTGCTTGACGAAAACCGTATTCCGGATTTCGACGATGCCTCTCTGACGGAGAATACGCGCAGCGCCTATCCGCTGCATTTCATTCCGAATGCGTCGGCGACCGGTATCGCGCCGCACCCGAAGACGATCATCATGTTGACCGCCGATGCGTTCGGCGTCATGCCGCCGATCGCCAGGCTGACGCCGGAACAGGCCATGTACCACTTCCTCTCCGGCTACACCGCCAAGGTCGCCGGCACGGAAAAGGGCGTGACCGAGCCGGAAGCCACTTTCTCGACCTGCTTCGGCGCTCCGTTCATGCCGCGTCATCCGGCCGAATACGGCAACCTGCTGCGTGATCTCATCGATCGCCACGGCGTCGATTGCTGGCTGGTCAATACCGGCTGGACCGGCGGCGCCTATGGCGTCGGACGGCGCATGCCGATCAAGGCGACGCGCGCGCTGCTGACGGCCGCGCTGAACGGCAGCCTCAAGAATGCCGAGTTCCGCATCGACCCGAATTTCGGCTTCGCCGTGCCGGTCGCGGTCGAAGGGGTGGAGCAGGGGATCCTCGACCCGCGCTCGACCTGGGCCGACGGCGTCGCCTATGATGCGCAGGCAGGCAAGCTGGTTTCAATGTTCGTCTCGAACTTTGAGAAGTTCGAGGATCATGTCGACAGCAAGGTGCGCAACGCCGCTCCGGGCATGCTTGCCGCAGCCGAATAAATTCGCGGATTGATTCACGTGGAACCGCCGGCTGAAAGCCGGCGGTTTTCTTTTTGCCGGCTTTATGGGAAACATGCGGCCAACACGGTAGACGGACGACCATGGCCAGCAATCCCCTTGTCATCAACACTCGTATCACCATCGCCGGATGGGAACTGACCGAGCAGTTCGTGCTGGCGGGCGGGCCGGGCGGCCAGAACGTCAACAAGGTCTCGACCGCGGTCCAGCTCTTCTTCGATATCGCCAATTCGCCCTCCCTGCCCGAGCGGGTAAAGACGAATGCCGTCAGGCTCGCGGGAAAACGGGTGTCGAAGGAGGGCGTCCTGATGATAGAGGCGAACCGCTTCCGCAGCCAGGAGCGCAACCGCGAGGAGGCGCGCGAGAGGCTGAAGGAGCTGATCCTCGAAGCAGCGAAACCGCCACCGCCGCCGCGCAAGGCGACAAAGCCGACAAAGGGTTCGATAGAGCGCAGGCTGAAGGAGAAATCCGGCCGCTCCGAGGTGAAGAAGATGCGCGGCCGCCCGACGGGAGATTGACGTGTCGACGCTGCTCAATGGCATCCGGCATCTGCCGGGCTATCTCGACCGTGCAGATCAGGAGCACCTGGTCGAGCTCATCCGCGGCGTAGTGGCGGAAGCCCCGCTCTATGTGCCGGAAATGCCGGGCACCGGCAAGCCGATGTCGGTGCGGATGACCAATTGCGGCCCGCTCGGTTGGGTGACGGATAGGGAAAGAGGCTATCGCTATCAGCCCTTTCATCCGGCGACGGGCAAACCCTGGCCCGCCATGCCACAGGAATTGCTGGGCCTGTGGGAGAAGCTTGCCGGTTATCCGAAGCTGCCGGAGGCCTGCCTCATCAACTTCTACTCCGACGATGCGAAAATGGGGCTGCATCAGGACAGGGACGAGACCGATCTCGAAGCACCCGTTCTTTCCGTCTCGCTCGGCAATAGCTGCCTTTTCCGCGTCGGCGGCCTGAATCGTAAGGACAAGACGGGCTCCTTCCGGCTTTCAAGCGGCGACGTCGTCATATTGGGTGGCGAAGGGCGTCTTGCCTTTCACGGCGTCGATCGCATCTATCCGGGCACATCGATGCTTCTGAATAACGGTGGCCGCATCAACCTGACGCTTCGCCGGGTCAACAGTTGAGGTTTGAATGCCGATAGCCGGCGATCGACCGCCTATAATTTTCTGAGCGAAACCGTCTCCACGAGATGATTGCGGCCCTTGCGCAGGACGAGGTCGGCGCGCGGCCTGGTGGGGACAATGTTCTGCCGCAGGTTCTTCAGGTTGATGTTCTCCCACAGGCTTTCCGCCACGGCGCGTGCCGCATCCGCGTCGATCGCCGCATATTTCTTGAAGTAGGAGGTTGGGTCGCGGAACGCGGTCTGGCGCAGCTTCATGAACCGCTGGACGTACCAGTTGTGAATCTGCTCCTCGTCGGCATCGATATAGATCGAGAAATCGAAGAAATCCGACACGATCGGCACGATCTTGCCGTCCGCCGGCAGGGCCCGGGATTGCAGGACGTTGATGCCTTCGAAGATCAGGATGTCCGGCCGGTCGACCAGTGTGTATTCGTTTGGCAGCACGTCGTAGGTCAGATGCGAATAGCGGGGCGCCTTGACGTTCGGCTCGCCTGCCTTGATGGCCGATAGGAAGCGCAGGATGGCGCCGACATCATAGCTTTCCGGAAACCCCTTGCGGTCCATCATGTGCTCGCGTTCGAGCACGGCATTCGGATAGAGAAAGCCGTCGGTGGTGATGAGATCGACCTTCGGGCTCGAGGGCCAGCGGGCAAGCAACTCCTTCAGAATACGCGCGGTCGTCGACTTGCCGACGGCTACCGACCCGGCGATCCCGATAATGAAAGGTGTCTTGGTGACATCGGAAAGGCTCAGGAACCGGTTCCGCTGCTGGAAAAGGAGCTGGGAGGCCTCCACATGTGAGGAAAGCAGGCGCGAAAGCGAAAGATAGATCCGCCACACCTCGTCGAGATCGATCGGATCGTCGAGCGACCGCAGCCGGGTCACTTCGTCGGCGGTGAGCGTCAAGGGGGTGTCGGCACGGAACTTCGCCCATTCTTCTGCCGTGAAGTGGTGGTAGGGCGAATAATATTCCGCATAGGCCGAACCGGCGTCGGGCAGTTCGGCAGGTTGTGGTACGAGATTCATGGTGTCTGCCGGCCCGCCTTTTCCTGAAGGCCGGATTGGCCGGTCCTCCGCTGAAGTTCATCCATGACATCCTGTAGCGGGATGCCGGCAATATTCAATACGACCATAAGATGATAGAGCAGATCGGCGCTTTCGGACACCAGATCCGTTCGGTCTTGCGCCAATGCGGCAATGACCGTCTCGACCGCCTCTTCGCCGAGCTTCTTCGCCGCCTTCGTCTGCCCGGCCGCGACGAGCTTGGCCGTCCAGGACTCGTCCGGCGAGGCCTTGGCTCTGGCAGCGACGATCCGCTCCAGGTCACTCAGGAAAAACTCACTCACACTGTTCCTCCCGGTCAGTCGAGCCGCATGGCGATGCCATGTTCCGACATATAGTGTTTCGCCTGGCCGACCGTATAGGTGCCGAAGTGGAAAATCGATGCGGCGAGAACGGCCGTTGCGTGACCCTCCCTGATACCCGCGACCATGTCGTCCAGCGTGCCGACACCGCCCGATGCGATCACCGGGGCGCGGATGCTGTCCGCCACGGCTCGGGTCAACGCCACGTCGTATCCGGCCTTGGTGCCGTCGCGGTCCATGGATGTGAGCAGGATTTCGCCGGCACCGAGATCGACGACTTTCCTCGCGAATTCCACGACGTCGATACCGGTCGGCTGCCGACCGCCATGGGTAAAGACTTCCCAGCGATCGATCTCGCCTTCGCCTGAAACCTTCTTGGCGTCGATGGCGACGACGATGCACTGGTTGCCGAACTTGTCGGCCGCTTCCGCGACGAATTCCGGGTTCTTCACCGCGGCCGTATTGATGGAAACCTTGTCGGCTCCGGCAAGCAGCAGCTTGCGGATATCGGCAATGCCTCGCACGCCGCCGCCGACGGTGAGCGGCATGAAGCAGTGTTCGGCGGTACGGGCGACGACGTCGAAGATCGTTTCGCGATTGTCGGATGAGGCGGTGATGTCGAGGAAGCAGAGTTCGTCGGCACCGGCTGCGTCATAGGCCTTTGCCGCTTCGACGGGGTCACCGGCATCGATCAGGTCAACGAAGTTGACACCCTTGACGACGCGACCGTCCTTGACATCCAGGCAGGGGATAACGCGGGCTTTGAGGGTCATATTCTGCAATCGATCTTGTCTGAATATTGGTTTTCGTTTCTTAGTCATCAACATGCAGAATGGCGAGTATATTTTTTATGCTGATGAGAGCGGGGACCATTCTCTGGTTTCAGTTGATGCTGCCTATCCGCTATTCGTGCTGACGATATGCGGTTTCAGAATATCTGAGTACACACAAGGAACTGTCCCGAATTTTCAAAAGTTCAAATTCCGTTACTTTGGGCACGATATGACTGTCTTGCATGAGCATGAAATCCGGAAGCAAGCGGGTGAATTTGCCTGTCTGACCGATATCGTTTTACGCGATAGATTTCAGAAGGACCTTACCGAGATAGTCGGAGCAGCCAGATTTGATATTTTCTCATGCATTATCGACAAACGGGTGTTCCGGTCAGATTTCTTTCCGGACAATCCTTATCAGGTAGCATTATCTATATGTCTACAGATGATCTTTAAATACCTCCAGAAGGCCCGAAAGCTTGGTCCCAGTTATCACTTTGTTTTTGAAAAGCGGGGAGAAAAAGAAGATCGAGATCTCGAACTTGAATTTCGACGCATAGTCGATGGCCAAAACCCGCTGCGCGTACCATTCGATGGCTTCAAGCTCCGGTTCGCGGACAAAAAGTCAAATTCCACAGGAATGCAGTTAGCTGATTTAACAGCCCGTCCGTTGGGTGTTGCCTATCTGCGCCCAGAGCAACCAAACAGAGCGGCAGAGGTGATCCAATCGAAACTTTGCAAGATCAAGGTAGCGGTGAACGCTCAGCGAGGCATCCATATACCTGGTCGTAAAAAAGCGAAAGGCCCCGGTTAAACCGAAGCCAAGCGCCGACCGGGAACCCCCAATCCATTTACGCTAAATATAGCGACAAAGTATGAAATTTTCAAGAATAATCCATATGAATCAATAAATTAGTTTTCCTGCTCTTAACTGATTCAAACTACTTGCTTTTTTATCAGCGCCAATGCTTCCTTCGGGTCGATCCGGCCGTCATAGAGCGCGCGGCCGGAGATTGCGCCTTCGAGCCGTGCCGCATCCGGCTGCAGCATGCGGCGGATGTCGTCGAGCGAGGCGAGCCCGCCGGACGCGATGACCGGAATCGAGACCGCATTCGCAAGCTCCAGCGTCGAGGCCCAGTTGATGCCGGTCAGAATGCCGTCGCGGTCGATGTCGGTATAGATGATCGCCGAGACGCCGGCTCCTTCGAACTTCTTGGCAAGCTCGATGACGCCAAGCTCGGAGGCTTCCGCCCAGCCCTCGACCGCGACCTTGCCGCCCTTGGCATCGATGCCGACGGCGACCCTGCCGGGGAATTTTTTACAGGCTTCGACGACAAGGGCCGGATCGCGGACAGCCACGGTGCCGAGGATGACGCGGGCGAGCCCGCGCGAAAGCCAGGATTCGATATGGTCGAGCGTGCGGATGCCGCCGCCGAGCTGGACGGGGTTTTTCGTGGCTTTCAGGATGGCGTCGACGGCCGCGCCATTGACGCTCTCGCCGGCGAAGGCGCCGTTGAGGTCCACCACATGCAGCCATTCGAAGCCCTGGTCCTCGAAGGCTTTTGCCTGCGAGGCGGGATCAGGATTGTAGACGGTCGCCTGCGCCATGTCGCCGAGCTTGAGGCGCACGCACTGGCCGTCCTTGAGGTCGATTGCGGGAAATAGGATCACTTTACTTCAAATCCTTGATGATCCGCGGGAGCTCAAGGCTTCCAGCGCAGGAAATTGGCGATCAGAGCCAGGCCCAGCGTCTGGCTCTTTTCCGGGTGGAACTGGGAGCCCGCCATGTTGTCGCGCCCGACAAAGGCGGTCACCGGCCCGCCGTAGTCGGTGGTGGCGATCACGTCGTGTCGGTGTTTTGCAGCCAGGTGATAGGAATGTACGAAATAAGCATGCAGACCATCGGGACCCGTCGAGATGCCCTCGAAGAGCGGGTGGGGGTGGACGAGATCGAGCGTGTTCCAGCCGATCTGGGGGATTTTCAGGTTCGGATCGCTCGGCGTCATTTCCACGACATCGCCCTCGATCCAGCCGAAACCTTCGGTGATCGTCTTTTCGAGCCCGCGCGACGACATCAGCTGCATGCCGACACAGATGCCGAGGAAGGGACGGCCCTTATGCTCGACGACCTCGATGATTGCTTCCCGCATGCCTGGAACGGCGTCGAGGCCGGCGCGGCAATCGGCATAGGCGCCGACACCCGGCAACACGATCCGGTCGGCGGTGGCGACGGCATCCGCCTTGTCGGTGAGGTCGATGAAGGCTTCGATGCCGGATTCGCGGGCGGCCCGCTCGAAGGCCTTGGTGGCGGACCTGAGATTGCCGGACCCGTAGTCGATGATTGCGACGCGCATCAGCGTCCTCCTTGATAGTCGAAAAGGCCAAAATCTGGCCCTCGCCAGCCGGCGGCGGGCGGCTTCGCTTGTTTCGCCCACTCGGCCGAGGCCGGCAGTTGTTTCTCTTCGGGTTGCGGCAGGCCGGAAAAATAGATTTCCTCAGCCGACTGAATATCGGGTGCGGCAATGACCGTTTCCAGCGTCCATCCGCTGCGGATCAGGACTTCGGAGCGATAATGTCGACCTTCGAGCGCGATCAGCAGGCTGAAGGCAAAACCCGCGAGGAAACCGGCCGTGCCGAATCCCGGGATATCCATCAGGAGCCCGGTACCGATTTGCATCAGCAGGGCTGCAATGCCTGTGATCCAGAGCCGGTTCCAGAACAGCCAGAGCCACGGAAAGAAGAACGCGATCCAGGAAAACCCGTCCTGCACAACGAGCGTGGAACGGTGATCTCTGTCAGGCCCGCCGGGAGGTGTCAGAACGAGGTAGCTTCTCAAGGAGGTTCTCCCAGAAGCGACTAGACCAGCATGCCCTTGGTCGAAGGAACGCGATTGGCCTGCCGCGGATCGATTTCGGTTGCCGCGCGAAGCGTACGCGCCACGGCTTTGAAGCAGGTCTCTGCGATATGATGGTTGTTGGCGCCGTAATGGTTGAGCACATGCAGGGTAATGCCGGCGTTCTGGGCGAAGGCCTGGAAGAATTCACGCACCAGTTCGGTGTCGAACGTGCCGATCTTCGGCGCGCTGAAGGAGACGTTCCAGACGAGGAAAGGCCGGCCGGAGACGTCGATCGCCGCCTTGGTCATGGTTTCGTCCATGGCAAGATCGAGCGAGGCGTAACGAGCGATGCCGCGACGGTCGCCGAGCGCCTTGGAAATTGCCTGGCCGAGTGCAATGCCGGTATCCTCCACCGTGTGGTGGTCGTCGATGTGGAGATCGCCCTTCACATCGATATTCATGTCGATGAGCGAGTGCCGCGAAAGCTGGTCCAGCATATGGTCGAAGAAGCCGACGCCCGTGGAAATCTTCGCGGCGCCGGTACCGTCGAGATTGACGGAAACGGAAACGGAAGTTTCGTTGGTTTTGCGGGAAATGCTTCCCGAGCGCGCGACGGTTGTTTCGCCCATAAGGGTATGCTCCATGCTGGGGGCCAGGTTCCGGCCCCTGATCAGGGCTCCTTATCAGGCTGCCCGGCAAATATCCAGCAAAAGCAGGACATTTTGCCCAGCGGGCCGTCTGGAGATTGCATTCGGCTAAGCCCCACTTACATAGGGTTCAACGAGGCGGGTTCGAGCCTCCAACAATGCCCCGGTGGGGCCAGACAGGTGCTGAATGACAACGATTATTACTGTGCGGAAGGGCGGCAAGGTCATCATGGCTGGCGACGGCCAGGTGAGCCTTGGCCAGACCGTGATGAAGGGCAACGCGCGCAAGGTGCGCCGTATTGGCAAGGGCGAGGTGATCGCCGGTTTTGCCGGCGCGACGGCCGATGCCTTCACGCTGCTCGATCGGCTTGAAAAGAAACTCGAACAATATCCGGGCCAGCTCATGCGCGCGGCCGTGGAGCTCGCCAAGGACTGGCGCACGGACAAGTATCTGCGCAACCTCGAAGCCATGATGCTCGTCGCTGACAAGTCGACGACATTGGCCGTCACCGGCAACGGCGATGTGCTGGAACCCGAGCATGGCGTGACGGCAATCGGCTCCGGCGGCAATTTCGCCTATGCCGCAGCCCGCGCCATGATGGACACGGACAAGTCGGCCGAGGAAATTGCAAGGCAGGCTCTCGATATTGCAGCCGATATCTGCGTTTATACCAACCACAACATCGTCATCGAAACGTTGGACGCCGATGGCTGACGGCCCGCCTCGCTACCAATTTCGCGATGTTGCCTGTGAGGACTTTCCCTTGCTCGCAAAATGGCTCGCCGAGCCGCATATCGCGAAATGGTGGGGCGAGGTTGATGAGGAGCTGGCGAGCATCGAAGAGTCGATGACGAGCGTCGAAACCCGGCCGATGATCGTGGAGTGGGAAGGAAAGCCGATCGCTTATCTCCAATACTATGATCCGCATCTTGAAGAGGGCCATCCCTATCAGGACCAGCCGAAGGGAACGCTTGGAATTGATATCTCGATCGGCAGTCCGGAACTCGTCGGCAAAGGCCATGGCAGCGCCATCATCCGCCAGTTTGCGGCCGAACTCCTCGCCGGCGGCGCGATAAGGATCGTCATCGATCCCGATCCGGAAAACGTCGCGGCGATCCGCGCTTACGAGAAGGCCGGTTTCCGCTACATCGACACCAGGACTTCCATCTACGGTCCGGCCCATTTCATGGCGTTGGACGCACCAGAAGAAACGGATTTGAAATGACTACTTTTTCACCCAGGGAAATCGTCTCGGAGCTCGACCGCTACATCATCGGCCAGCATGAGGCGAAACGCGCCGTGGCGATTGCGCTCCGTAACCGCTGGCGCCGCCAGCAACTCGACGAGAGCCTGCGCGACGAAGTGATGCCGAAGAACATCCTGATGATCGGCCCGACCGGCGTCGGCAAGACGGAAATTTCCCGTCGTCTGGCAAAGCTCGCCGGGGCGCCCTTCATCAAGGTCGAGGCGACCAAGTTCACCGAGGTCGGCTATGTCGGCCGCGACGTCGAGCAGATCGTCCGTGATCTCGTCGAGGTCGGCATCGGCCTCGTGCGTGAGAAGAAGCGCGCCGAGGTGCAGGCCAAGGCGCACATGAGCGCCGAAGAACGCGTGCTCGATGCGCTGGTCGGTTCGACCGCCTCGCCGGCGACCCGCGAAAGCTTCCGCAAGAAGCTCAGGAACGGCGAGATGGACGACAAGGAGATCGAGATCGAAGTCGCCGATACCGGTTCGGGCATGCCCGGCTTCGAGATTCCCGGCATGCCCGGCGCCAATATTGGCGTGCTGAACCTGTCGGAAATGTTCGGCAAGGCGCTCGGCGGCCGCACCAAGAAGGTCCGCACCACGGTTTCGAAGTCCTATTCCGAGCTTATCCGCGACGAATCGGACAAGCTGATCGACAACGAGGTCATCCAGCGCGAGGCGGTTCGGGCGGTCGAGAATGACGGCATCGTCTTTCTGGACGAGATCGACAAGATCGCCGCCCGTGACGGCGGACTCGGCGCCGGCGTCTCGCGTGAAGGGGTACAGCGTGATCTGCTGCCGCTCGTCGAAGGCACGACCGTTTCGACCAAGTATGGACCGGTGAAGACGGATCACATCCTCTTCATCGCTTCCGGCGCCTTCCACGTCGCCAAGCCTTCGGATCTCCTGCCGGAGCTTCAGGGCCGCCTGCCGATCCGCGTCGAGCTGAAACCGCTGACGAAAGAGGACTTCCGTCGTATCCTGACGGAAACCGAAGCAAGCCTCATCCGCCAGTACAAGGCGCTGATGGGTACCGAGGAGCTGGCGCTCGATTTCACCGAGGATGCGATCGACGCGCTGGCGGATGTTGCGGTTCACCTCAATTCTTCGGTCGAGAACATCGGCGCGCGCCGCCTGCAGACCGTGATGGAAAGGGTGCTGGACGAGATTTCGTTCAATGCGCCGGATCGTGGCGGTTCGTCCGTCATGATCGATGCAGAATATGTGCGCAGGCACGTGGGCGATCTGGCTGCCGACACGGACCTGTCGCGCTATATTCTCTAAGCAGGACAACGTGGCAGCCGGGCAACGTCCGGCTGCCATATGTCGGCTTCTGACGGGATTTTGAACATCCGCGTCTTGACGGTTGCTTATGCTTCACGTAAGGGACACGCGTTTTCATGGTGGCCGCCTCTTGAGAGTTGAGTCGGCTGGAATAGCTTTCAGCATCCGGCGCCGTAGACCGGCGCAGACAAAGTCCTGGGACAAGCAAATCTTGAAACGCATACTCCTGGCATTCCTCCTCGTCACGGCCACATTCGCGGCTTCCTCCGCGTTGGCGGGGGGACTCGTCGTGGTGCCGGAGGGTAACCGTCATGTGGAACAGCCAAAGGTTCCAGGCGCTTCGATGCGCCGCACGCGTGCCGGCAAAACGACATTCGACGAAAAATACGAGAAGATTCGCGATCTGCTTGCAACCGACCGGAAGCTGATCGCCAAGATCAAGGCGACAGCCGCCGCCTATGGTATCGACCCGATCCATATGATCGGCGCGATCGTCGGCGAGCATACCTACAATGTCGATGCCTATGATCGGTTGCAGACCTATTACGTCAAGGCGGCCGCCTATGCCGGAAACAACTTCCGGTTCGGTTACGGAGACGAGTCCATCGAGGACTTTCTCGGCCGGCCGGAATTCGGCCAGTGCAACGGTTACTCCGACTCCTACAAGCTCTGGACCTGCCGCGAGAACGTCTGGGAAAAGAATTTCAGGGACCGGATGGTGGGCGGCAAGTCTTATCCGGACAATCGCTTCAGCGCCGTATTCTTCCAGCCCTTTTATGCCGGCCAGACATTCGGCCTGGGCCAGATCAATCCGCTGACGGCGCTGATGTTCTCGGACACGGTGGCAAGGATTTCGGGCTATCCCAAGCTCGACGAGAACAAGGCCGCGGATGTCTATGACGCGATCATGGACCCCGACAGGTCGCTTGCCTATATGGCCGCCAATATCCGCCGGGCGATTGACGATTACAAAACGATCGCGGGCGTGGACATCGCTCGCAATCCCGGCATTACGGCAACGCTCTATAATACCGGCGGTTCAGCCGGGCGCGCCGCAGCACTCAAGGCGAGGGGCGGCCTGCCGGAGGAGAATTATTACGGCTGGCTCGTCAACGACAAGCTTTCGGAGTTGAGATCCCTTCTTTAGGGTCCCGGCTCCGGTTGAAATCCTGCCTGCGAAGCCTGATATTCCCTATGTAGGAACCCCCGAGGAGGGCCGTCGATGGACATGCGCCCCGAACCCTTCGTCCCGCCGGCCCCGATGCCGAGGACCGTTCCGCCGACACGCCTTCAGATCATATGGACAGTCATGCACAACCCGCTTGAACTGTGGGGCCGGCCTTCCTTCACGCTTCCCTGGATCGAAACGAAATTCTTCAAGGAACGGACGCTGATCGTCAACGATCCGGGCCTGATCCGCCATGTGCTGGTGGACAATGCGGCCAATTACGAGATGTCGGAGATTCGCCAGCTCATCCTCAGGCCGATCCTGCGCGATGGCCTGCTGACGGCGGAAGGGCCGGTATGGAAGCGGTCCCGCAAGGCGATGGCACCGGTTTTCACGCCGAAGCATGCGAGAGGTTTTGCCGGGCAGATGCTGGCGAAGGCGGAGGAATATGCCGCCAGATATGCGGATGCGGGACCGGACGGCAAGATCTTCGACATATCGGTCGACATGACCGAGTTGACTTTCGCCATCCTCTCGGAAACGCTTTTCTCCGGCGAGATTGTCACGGCGAGCGAGAGTTTTTCCGACGATGTCGACCGGTTGCTGCATCGCATGGGCCGTGTGGACCCCATGGATCTCCTGCGTGCCCCGCCCTGGGTGCCGCGGTTGACGCGTATCGGCGGCAGCCGGGTACTTGACAAGTTCCGCAAGGTCGTCGCGGATACGATGGCCTTGCGACGGCAACGGATGGCCGCGAACCCAGATGATACGCCGCAGGATTTCCTGACGCTGCTTCTCCAGCTCGAAGGCCCCGATGGCCTGACCAGGGACGAGATAGAGGACAATATCCTCACCTTCATCGGCGCCGGCCACGAGACGACCGCACGGGCGCTCGCCTGGACGCTTTATTGCGTGGCGCAATCGCGGCATGTGCGCGAGCACATGGAGGAGGAGATTGACTATGTTCTGGCAACCGGCGCCGAACCGGTGGAGTGGCTCGACCTGATGCCATGGACACGGGCGGCCTTCGAGGAGGCGCTCAGGCTTTATCCCCCCGCGCCGTCGATCAATCGCGCTGCGATCGCCGATGACCAGTGGGTCAGCCCAGGCGGCGAGACGGTCAGGATCGATGCCGGCGTCACCGTGCTGGTCATGCCCTGGACGCTGCATCGCCACGAACTCTACTGGGATAAGCCGCGGGCTTTCATTCCGGAACGTTTCCTGCCCGAAAACCGCGGCGCGATCGGCCGCTTTCAGTATCTGCCGTTTGGCGCGGGCCCACGCATTTGCATCGGTGCGACCTTTGCCATGCAGGAGGCGGTGATCGCCCTTGCAGTGCTGATGCATCGCTATCGATTCGACGTCACGCCGGAAACGAAAGTCTGGCCGGTGCAGAAGCTGACGACGCAGCCCCGCGACGGCATACCGATGCGGGTCAGTCTGCGTTAAGGCGGGAGCCTGGAGTTTATTTGCGATTTGGCTATAATAGCCAGGCAGTTATTCCAGTAAGGAACAAATTCTCCGTGATCACCAATCTCGGCGACTTGGAAATCTTCATCAAGGTCGCAGTCACTGGAAATATGTCGGCCGCCGCAAGAAGCCTGGGTATTTCCCCGGCCGTGGTCTCCAAGCACATCAAACGGCTGGAAGAGCAGCTCGGAACGCGTCTCTTGCAGCGCACGACGCGCCAGATCGGTTTGACGGACGCCGGCAGGGGATTTTACGACCGGGTTGCGAATGTCCTGACCGGCATCGAGGAGGCGGAGCAGTTCGTCTCGGGAAAATCGACTGAAATCGTGGGAACTCTGCGCATCTCCGCTCCGACATCCTTCGGGCGATTGCACATTGCGCCGCATCTTACGACATTCATGCGGGCGCATCCGCTTCTCTCGATCGAACTGATGCTGTCGGACGACTTCGCCGACATTATTGCCGAAGGCTATGACGTGGCGATCCGTATATCCGAGCTGAAGGATTCGAGCCTCGTCGCACGAAAATTGGTTCAGGTTCGACGGATCCTCTGTGCATCGCCGTCCTACATCGACCGCTTCGGCATCCCGGAGAAGATAGAAGACCTGGCGAACCATCATTGTCTGGCTCCGCATAACGGCGAACCCTGGAGGCTGGAAGGACCCAGAGGCCCCTTTGTCTATCGCCCCGCGGGAAGGCTGAAGACCAATTCGAGCGAGGTGGTTCGTGAAGCGGTGATAGCAGGTCTTGGTATAGCGTTGAGATCGACCTGGGATATCGGCAACGAACTGAAGGAGGGGCGCCTGGTGAGGGTGATGCCGGAATATGAAGGGTCAAGGAATGTGTCGGTTTCGGCCGTTTATCCGAGTCGGCAACATCTTCCCCCAAAGATCCGGGTATTTATCGAATATCTCGCGGAACTATATGGATCGGTACCTTATTGGGAGCGGCATGGCCAAACCTCCAGCGAAGCTTGGCAAGATTATTGATCAGCGCTGGGATTGTTTCCAATATTGCACAAGTCATTTGAAATTTATGCCATTGCAATTTCCTTCGGCGCAAATGAGACTCATCCGCATATCGTGGAGTTCGGAGGAGCCGATGGCTCGCGTTCAGAAAAATGGTCTCGCAATCGACGAGAAGCTTTATGATTTCCTGGTGAAGGAAGCGCTACCGGGCACCGGCGTGGGTGCCGACCGGTTCTTTTCCGAATTTTCGAAGATCGTTCATGATCTTGCGCCCAGGAACCGCCAACTGCTCGCCAAGCGCGATGCCTTTCAGGGAAAGCTCGATGACTGGTACCGCCGGAACGGCGCGCCGACCGATCTTTCGGCCTACGAGGTTTTCCTGCGCGAGATCGGTTATCTCCTGCCGGAAGGGCCGGACTTCAGGATTTCCACAGAGAATGTCGACCCGGAGATCGCCGAGATCGCCGGGCCGCAGCTCGTCGTGCCGGTCATGAATGCCCGTTACGCCCTGAACGCCGCCAATGCCCGCTGGGGTTCGCTTTACGACGCACTCTACGGCACGGATGCCATTCCTGAGATGTATGGGGCGGAAAAGGGCAAGGGCTACAATCCCGTCCGCGGCGCCAAGGTCATCGCCTGGGCCCGCGATTTTCTCGATCAATCGGCGCCCTTCACCGGCGCAAGCTGGACTGAGGTGACCTCCTTCACTGTCACCGGCGGTAAGCTGACGGCTGCCGCCCAAGACGGCAAGACCGTAAGTCTTGCCGACCTGAAGCAGTTTGCCGGCTATCTTGGCGAACCGGCTTCACCCACGCACCTGCTGCTCACGAAGAACGGCCTGCATATCGAGATCCTGATCGACGCGACGACCCCGATCGGCAAGGCCGATCCGGCGAAGATCTCCGATGTGTGGCTGGAATCGGCGATCACCACGATCATGGACTGCGAGGATTCCGTTGCCGCCGTCGATGCCGAGGACAAGGTCGTCGCCTATGGCAATTGGCTCGGCCTGATGAAGGGGGATCTCACCGAGGAAGTTGCCAAGGGTGGCAAGACATTCATCCGCCGCCTCAATCCGGATACGGACTACAAGGCGCCGGATGGCTCGAATTTTGCCCTGAAGCGCCGATCGCTGATGCTTGTCCGCAACGTCGGGCACCTGATGACCAACCCGGCGGTGCTGGACAGCGACGGCAACGAGGTGCCGGAAGGCATCATGGATGCCATGGTAACCGCGCTGATCGCCATTCACGACATCGGCCCGAATGGTCGCCGGCAGAACTCCCGGACCGGCTCCATGTATGTGGTGAAGCCGAAGATGCACGGGCCGGAGGAAGTTGCCTTCGCCTGCGAAATCTTCTCGCGTGTCGAACAGGCGCTCGGCCTGCCGACGAACACCATGAAGATGGGCATCATGGATGAGGAACGCCGCACGACCGTCAATCTTAAGGAATGCATCCGCCAGGCGCGCGAGCGCGTCGTCTTCATCAATACCGGCTTCCTCGACCGCACCGGTGACGAGATCCATACCTCGATGGAGGCCGGTCCGATGATCCGCAAGGGCGATATGAAGCAGGCGGCCTGGATCGGCGCTTACGAGAACTGGAATGTCGATATCGGGCTCGAATGCGGCCTTTCCGGCCACGCGCAGATCGGCAAGGGCATGTGGGCTATGCCGGACATGATGGCGGCGATGCTGGAGCAGAAGATTGCCCATCCGAAGGCCGGCGCCAATACTGCCTGGGTGCCGTCGCCGACCGCCGCCACGCTGCACGCCACGCATTATCACAAGATCGACGTCGCCGCCGTTCAGGCGGGCTTCAAAAGCCGGCCGCGCGCAAAACTCTTCGACATTCTGTCCGTTCCGGTCGCGTCGCGGCCGAACTGGACGCCGGAGGAAATCCAGCGCGAGCTCGACAACAATGCGCAGGGTATTCTGGGTTATGTTGTGCGCTGGATCGACCAGGGTGTCGGTTGCTCCAAGGTGCCGGACATCAACAATGTGGCGCTGATGGAAGATCGCGCGACGCTGCGCATCTCGTCCCAGCACATGGCCAACTGGCTCCACCACAAGCTGGTGAGCAAGGAGCAGATCGTCGAGACCATGAAGCGCATGGCTGCCGTCGTCGATGGCCAGAACGCCGACGATCCGCTCTACGTGCCGATGGCCAGGGATTTCGACGGCTCGGTTGCCTTTCAGGCGGCGCTCGATCTGGTCTTGAAAGGCCGCGAACAGCCGAACGGTTACACGGAGCCGGTCCTGCACCGCCGCCGGCTGGAACTGAAAGCCAAACTCGCCGGGTGACCGGTAGACAGATCACAAAAACAAAGGCCGCCGTGAGAAATCTCGGCGGCCTTTCTGTTCTTGCCGATATCAGGTTACTGAATCACGACGACCTTGGTGTTGCGGCCCGGGCGGACGCGGCTGTAGAGGTCGATGATGTCCTGGTTCATCAGGCGGATGCAGCCGGACGAGGCTGCGGTGCCGATAGAGGCCCACTCCGGCGTGCCGTGGAGGCGGAAGAGCGTGTCCTGGCCTTTTTCGTTGAAGAGATACATGGCGCGGGCACCAAGCGGGTTGCCGAGGCCCGGCCCCATGCCGTCTTCGACATACTTGGCGACGTCCGGACGGCGGGCGGCCATTTCTTTCGGCGGGTGCCAGTTCGGCCATTCCTGCTTCCAGGCAACGTAGGCTGTGCCCGACCACGCAAAGCCCTGCTTGCCGACGCCGATACCGTAACGCACCGCCCGGCCGTTCGGCAGGATATAGTAAAGAAAGCGCTCCCGCGTGTTGACGATGATCGTGCCCGGCCGTTCGGTGGTGGAATAGCTGACGATCTGCCGATGGAATTTCTTGTCCACACGGCTGATCGGGATCGCCGGCAAGGTATAACCGGCGTCTTTTATCGAACCGTAGGAATCGGTGAAGATCTGCGAGGTCGTGACGGTTGCGACCTCGGTACCGCCGGAAGTCGTCGTGGAGCATCCGGCCAAGGCGGCAGTTGCCAACAGGCCGAATGCGAGCATGCTGTTGCGAAAGCGCATGGAAATCTCTTGGAAGAAACGAATCGATTGCGACAGGTGTGCGAGCACCTTTGATGACGGGTTATTTTCGATTACATTGCACTTGGCAAGCCGCTGCAGCGCACCAGAAGAGAGCCGGCGCACAAATAAAAATGCCATTGCGTTTTTGCAACATTTACCGGCAGCGGCACGGGAAACCATGACTATACTCAACGTTGTCAGCAACAATCCGCTCATCGATGGGCGCCAGTCCGCGCGCGCCATGATGGTGCGCAAGGGCGTGCAGATCCTGCTGCATGACATGCGGCATGCACTTATTCCGGAACTCGTGCTGACAAGCGGAAGACGCGCCGATCTCGTCACGATCTCCGAAAAGGGCGAGATCTGGATCATCGAGATCAAGACTTCGGTCGAGGATTTTCGCGTCGACCGCAAATGGCCCGAATACCGCGCCTATTGCGACCGGCTGTTCTTTGCCACCCATAAGGATGTGCCGCTTGAGATCTTCCCGGAAGATTGCGGCCTTTTCCTTTCCGACGGCTATGGCGGGCATCTGTTGCGCGACGCACCGGAGCACAAGCTGCCGCCTGCGACCCGCAAGGCGATGACGCTGAACTTTTCCCGGACCGCCGCCCAGCGCCTGATGCTGGCAGAATGGGCGAACGGCAAGAGCTTTGACGAGCTGTGATTATTTCGGCGCGCGCTTCGCAAGAATGCGCTGCAGCGTGCGGCGGTGCATGTTGAGCCGGCGGGCTGTCTCGGAGACATTGCGTTCGCACATCTCGTAGACACGCTGGATATGTTCCCAGCGCACGCGATCGGCCGACATGGGATTTTCCGGCACGTCCGCCTTTTCGCCCGGCCGCTGGGTGAGCGCATTGAAGATATCGTCCGCATCCGCCGGCTTGGAGAGGTAATCGACCGCGCCGAGCTTCACGGCCGTAACGGCGGTGGCGATGTTGCCGTAACCGGTCAGCACGATCGCCTTGGTATCCTCGCGGTTCTGGCGGATCGCCTCGATCACGTCGAGCCCGTTGCCATCGCCGAGACGAAGGTCGACGACCGCATATTTGGGCGGGCGGGCTTTCGACTTGGCGATCCCCTCGGCCACCGATTCTGCTGTGTCCACCACGAAGCCGCGGCTTTCCATGGCGCGCGCCAGCCGGCGCAGGAACGGGCCGTCGTCATCGACGATCAACAGCGAAGGATCGGGGCCGAGCTCGTGGTCAGTGGTCTTTTCCAGATGCGTATCCATGTGTTCGTTTCTCCGCGGCTTTCGGTTTTTGCGAAGGCCCGCCTTTCCTTTTCATTATGTCCCGTCGGACCACCATCGCAAAGTCATTTCGAGTCTCGTGCTTCCATCACCGAACGCGGCCATTCGATATGGATGCGAGCACCCGCTTCACCGTTATCGCGGTTGCCGAAGTGGATCGATGCGCCGGACCGTTCGAGCAGCGTCTTGGCGATGAAGAGCCCGAGCCCGAGCCCACCCGCCCGTTCGTCTTCCCTGGGTCTCTTCGTCATATAGGGTTCGCCGATCCGCGAAAGAATATCTGGCGCATAACCCTGGCCATCGTCTTCGATGGTGATCGCCACCCATTCGGCATTGTGCTCGACCATCACCGTTACCTTGCTCTTGGCGTAGTCGACGGCGTTTTCGATGAGGTTGCCAAGGCCGTAGATGATGCCGGCGTTGCGGTTGCCGACCGGCTCCGTCGTTCGGTCACCCTTCTCGATGAGTTCGATCGCTATGCCGAACTGCCGGTGCGGCGCCACGACTTCCTCGATCATCGAGGAGAGCGGCAGACGGCGCATATGCTCTTCATTCTCGGCCGAGAGCGAGGTGAGCCGCCGAAGGATATCGCGGCAGCGCTCGCTCTGGCTTCGCAAGAGCTGCACGTCTTCCCGGAAGCGGTCGTCGTCGGAAAGCTCGCGCTCCATCTCCTTGGCGACGACGCTGATCGTGGCGAGCGGCGTGCCGAGTTCGTGGGCGGCCGCGGCGGCAAGTCCGTCGAGCTGCGAAAGATGCTTTTCCCGCTCCAGAACCAGTTCCGTCGCCGCAAGCGCGTCCGCAAGCAGGGTCGCTTCGTGGCTGACGCGATAGGCGTAGAACGCCGCGAACATCATCATCGAGGCGATCGCGCACCAGACGCCGAGCTGCATGATCGGCTGGATGCGCAATTCTTCTCCCGGATACCAGGGAACCGCATAGGGCGAGAAAGCAAGCACAGTTGTGCACACGAGAGCGAAGACGATCAGTACGAGTGAATGGCGTAGCGGTTGGGACGCAAAGGCGATGATGACCGGAACGCAGATCAGCGGTGCAAAGGGATTGGCAAGCCCTCCGGTGATGAACAGCAGTGCCGCCATCTGCAGCAGGTCGAAACTGAGCAGGGCGAGCGCCGATTTCGGCCCGAGCCGGTAAGTGGTCGGAAACCAGACCGAAAGCATGAGATTGGCGGCGGCAAGCGCGCCGACCAGGACGGCGGCTTCCCGCAGCGGAAGCGGAAACCTGAGCAGCAGCCCGACAATAAGAACGGTGATCGTCTGGCCCGCGACGGCAAGCCAGCGCAGCCGCACCAATGTCTGAAGCCGGATGCGGCGGCTCGAAGGGCTGAATTGCGCAGAACGCAGCGATGGATTGTCAGCGATCACAATTTGTCTCTTGCTGCCGCGGCCACTCATGATTGAGCCGGCTTCATAAACCGGTTGGACTTCCGGTCGCAGGCGGCATTCTGTCACGTCCCGCGCGGTTTGGCACGCGTCGTCGGAAGCGCTTCGGCGGGATCCTCCGGCCACGGATGCCTGGGATAACGCCCGCGCATCTCGGCCCGCACGTCCTTCCAGGAGCCGGTCCAGAAGCCCGGCAGGTCGCGGGTCGTCTGGATCGGCCGGTGCGCCGGCGAGGTCAGTTCGAGAAGCAGCGGCAGCTTGCCTCCCGCCACCGATGGATGTTTCTTCAATCCGAACAATTCCTGCACACGAATGGAAAGCGTCGGTTCTTCGGCGTCGTAGCGGATCGGATGCCGCTGGCCGGTAGGCGCTTCGAAATGCGTCGGCGCCAGCCTGTTGAGATCCGGCGCCACCGCAGGGGGGATCAGCGACCGCAGCCCTTCCGAAAGACTGCCGGGCTCGACGGAATCGAGACCCGAAGTATTTCCCTGGAACGGCACGAACCAATCGTCGAGCCTGGTGAGCAGCGCTTCGTCGCTGACATCCGGCCAGGGCTCGCCGAGCGATCGGCGCAGGAAACCGATCCTTTCTCGCAATTGCATTCCATCCTTGGAGAATGGCAGAGCCTGGAGCCCGAGTTCACGCACGCCCTCCGCCAGGGCTTTTGCCGCCTGTTCACCGGCAGGCCGGGGCAGCGGCTTTTCTTCGAAAATGATGGCGCCGAGGCGCCTTACCTTGCGGGCGCGGACCTGGCGGCTTGTCCGGTCGAAGAAACATTCATCCTTCTGCTGGATCGCCCCGGCAAGTTCCGCCTCTACGTCTGCGCGGCTGATTTCCGCCGCAGCAAGAATTCTTGCCTGTGCCGCCCGGCCCGTAAGGTCTGCTATGACCAGCATTTGTGATGCGGCAAGCCGCTCGGTCTCCGGCAGTTCAGCTCCGCGGCCGTTTGCCATGACGAAGCGTCCCCGCCCGCCGCGCTGTAGCGCGATCCGGTCGGGATATGCATGCACCAGGAGCCGGCCTGCGGTCACCGGCTCGCTGGACTGTGACGTCTTCGGCAGGTTGGAGGCGATTCGCTCGGCAAGCCTGCGGGCCGATTCGGCACGGTCGCCGCGTTCGTTGCGAAACCGGCGCAGCCGCTCATCGAGATCGATGTCGCTGCCGCCGAGGCCCTGTTCGGTCAGAAGAACGGCAAGCAGGCAGGCCTCCCGGCCAAAGCCCTCTTCATTTGCGAAGATCGCCATCGCCGAAAGGCGAGGCGGAAGCGCAAGCTCCCGCATAAGCCGGCCATGTTCGGTAAGGCTACCCTGGGGATCGAGCGCGCCGAGCTGCGTGAGCAGACCCCTTGCTTCGCTGAAAGCCGGTCCAGGCGGCGGATCCAGAAAGGCAAGCGTCTTCGGATCCTGCACGCCCCAATGGGCAAGGTCGAGCGCCAGGCCGGAAAGATCGCTGGCGAGGATCTGCGGCGGGGTGAAGGGTTGAAGCGCCGCCGTCTGCCCCGGATGCCAGAGTCGGACGGCGATGCCCGGTTCGGTACGGCCGGCGCGGCCCGCCCGCTGGTCGGCCGATGCGCGCGAGACCCGCACCGTCTCCAGCCGCGTGATCCCCGTCGCCGGCTCGAAGACCGGCAGGCGTTGCAAGCCGCTGTCGACGACGATCCGCACGCCGTCAATGGTGATCGAGGTCTCGGCGATCGACGTGGCAAGCACAATCTTGCGCTGCCCGGTCGGCGCCGGCCTGATTGCCAGATCCTGCTCCTTCTGGGAAAGATTGCCGTAAAGCGGCACGATCACGGTTTCAGGTCCGAACTTGCCCTCCAGCCGTTCCGCCGTCCTGAGGATCTCCGCCTGTCCCGGCAGGAAGGCGAGGATGGAACCGGTTTCGTTCGCATGTGCTTCGACGATGGCGCGCGTCACGGAGTCCTCGATCCGTTCGTTCGGTGCCCGGTCTCGATGCCGGATATCGACCGGAAAGCTCCGCCCTTCGCTCTTGATCACTGGCGGATCGTCCAGCAGGCCCGCGACCCGATCGACATCGAGCGTCGCCGACATAACGAGAACACGCAGGTCGTCGCGCAACGCGGACTGCACGTCGAGTGCGAGCGCCAGGCCGAAATCCGCATCGAGCGACCGCTCGTGAAATTCATCGAAGATCACCGCGGAAATGCCGGTGAGCTCCGGATCGTCGAGGATCATCCTGGCAAAGACCCCTTCGGTCACCACTTCGATCCGGGTTCTGGCTGAAATCCGGTTGTCGAGCCGCATCCGGTAACCGATCCTTTCGCCGACGGTCTCGCCGATGAGGGAAGCCATCCGCGAGGCGGCCGCTCGTGCTGCCAGCCGCCGCGGCTCCAGCAGGATAATCTTGCCCGAACACCAGTCCTGATCGAGTAGCGCGAGCGGCACCAGCGTTGTCTTGCCGGCGCCCGGCGGAGCGGAGAGCACCGCCCGCGTGCCACGGGCCAGGGCCTCGGTGACTTCCCCGAGAACGTCGGTGATCGGCAGTTTCGGCAGGTCTCCGGCGATCGGTCCAGCCTTATAGGAAACAGCCATCAGCCGGATACCTGTCCCGAGGCATGCTGATAGGCGAGAATAGCACCGGCGAGATCCTCGAGCGCCGCGCCGACCGATTTGAAAAGCGTGATCTCGTCGGCTCTGGTTCGACCAGGATGCTTGCCACGTGCCAATTCGGCAAGCTCGGCTTTAATATCTTCCATTGCCAGGATGCCGCTTGCGAGCGGCTGGACGATATCGCCTCCTTCCTGTGTGGCGCCCGCACGCGTGTCCACGAAGACGAAAGAGCGCCGCACCGCTTCATCATCGCTTTCGCGCATGCTTGGCTTGAAGGCGCCGACAAGATCGAGATGGGTGCCGGGCTTAAGCCACTCGCCGCGAATTAGCGGTTGGCTCGATAGCGTAGCGCAGGAAATGATATCCGCTTCGCGGGCTGCCGCACCAAGATCGTCGACGGCAACCGCGTCGAAGCCAAGCCCCCTTGCTTCCTTGGCCGTCTCTTCTGCTTTTTCGTAGCCGCGTCCCCAGACAAGGAACCGCTTCAGCGGCCGCGTGACCGCATGCGCCTGTATCAGATTGAGCGAGAGGCGGCCCGTTCCGACCATCAGCATCGTCTCGGATTCCTCCCGTGCCAGATACCTTGCGGCAAGGGCTGACGTTGCAGCTGTGCGCCGCGCGGTAAGCTCCCCACCCTCGACGATCGCCAGCATCTCGCCGGTCTTGCCGGAGGAGAGAAGATAACTGCCGATGATCGTCGGGAGCGCGCGCAAATGATTATCGGGAAAGAGGTTGAGAATCTTTACGCCGATATGGTCGCCCGGCACCCAGGCCGGCATGAGCAGCATCACGGCGCTTGCTTCGCCCGGCACTTCCATCTCGTGATGATGACGGACCGGCATTACGCAATTGCTGCGGAACATCCTTTCAATCGCGTCGATCAGTTCCTTAAACGGCAACGCCTTGCGTGTCTCTTCCTCGCTCAATACCAGCATGCTCTTTCTCCGCAGTCAAAATGCTCCCCACTCTAGCAATCGGGAATGAGGCGGGAAAAGCGGTTTTGCGCTGGGAAGCGTGCCTTTTCATTAATCTCCGCCCATTTCCTGCGCTGTTCTGACGGCGATTTCGGGGACGCGAGAGAAAAATGACATTTTTTTAAAAACGCCTGTTGACTTCATCTTGGGTGAGCTTCTATAAGCCGTGTCACTGACGAGGGCGGCGGCGCTGCTGGCGACGAAGTCCTTTGTTCTGGAGAAATCCTTAAGCATTGGCGACTGCTGATTGTGGGCCGGGTTACGGTTTGGCTCTTGGGGATTTGACGTTTTGGCCTTTTATGTGAGGCTTTTGCGTCGGTTATTTGACAATTGAAGAATGGAAGAAAGAGAAACGTGGTCGGCGGCGTCTCGCGGATGGATCGAAGGGTCTGTCCAGATGAAGACAAAGTGACGGTCACGTTTTGATA